>DATKWR010000027.1:0-12647 GCA_035529475.1 Sedimentisphaerales bacterium
CGCGGAGAAAATTTCTTCGTTTTCCCGGAATTTTTTTGTTGACGTAGGACTACAGATGTAATATTTTGCGTAGAATTACAGTTGTAGTCCCGAAAGGCGCGTTTATGAAGAAACTGCCCAAAATATCGGAGTCCGAATGGCAGGTCATGTGCGTGTTGTGGTCCCAAAGTCCGCTAGCCGCCAATGAAATATTTGAACATCTCGCCCCCAGGACAAAGTGGAAGCCCAAGACCGTCAAGACGTTGATTGACAGGCTGACAAGAAAAGGGGCCGTCCGATTCGAGAAAGAAGGAAGAAGGTACAAATATTATCCCGCAGTCGGACGCGATGAGTGTGTGGCTACTGAGAGGCGTTCCTTTGTCCGGCGGATCTATGGCGGGATAACAAAGCCGATGCTGGCGGCGTTTCTGGAAGATGCGGAGCTCTCGCCCAAAGACATCGCCGAGCTGAAAGAGATTCTGGAGCAGAAAGCGGAGGAATAAGCCGTGGAATCTTTGAGCATGAAGTTGGTGCCGGTCTTTGACTGGCTGCTGCGAACGACGTTGCAGGCCGCACTGCTTTTGTGTCTGATTCTGTTGATCCAGCTTATACTTCGCGGCAGGCTGCCGATTCGCTGGAGATACTATCTCTGGCTGCTGCTGTTGATACGCATGGCGACACCCTGGCTGCCCGAGAGCAGGATAAGCATCTTCAACTGGGTACCGCGCGCGATCCAGGAGGGAGGAATCATAGAGCCCCTGCTCCAACCTCAAGATGCTCCTCGCGGCATGGGCTTTTACTCACGCGCCGGTGTGGCAAAGGCTCAAGAGGCAGAGACTGAAACACCCTTCGTCAGATTTGCGCGAATAGTCCCTTTGCTCTGGCTGGCCGGAGGCTTGGCTCTGGCGGTGTATGTCGGCGCGTGCAACTTTCATCTCTGGTGGCTCGTTACGCGCGAGCGTCCCTTGACGAATCAGAAGGTTCTCGATCTGTTAGAGGATTGCAAGGCCGAGATGGGTATTCGTAACATCTTGGGGATTGTGACGACGGACAAGGTCAAGACCGCCGCGCTTTTCGGCTTTGTCCGGCCGCGACTGCTCTTGCCCGCCGGAATGATCGAGACTCTCAGCCTTAAGGAATTGCGATACATCTTTCTGCACGAGTTGGGGCATCTTAGAAGGCGCGATATTTACGTTGGCTGGCTGATGAGCCTGCTGCAGGTCCTGCACTGGTTTAATCCGCTGGTATGGTTCGCCTTCTATCGGATGCAGTCCGACCGGGAATTGGCCTGCGACGCTCTGGTGCTTTCATACGCGCGCAGCGACGAATTAAAAGACTACGGACGAACGATTGTCAGTCTCTTGGAGCGTTTTTCCCGTCCTCAGCGACTGCCGAGCATGGCGGGAATTTTAGAAACCAAGTCCCAGTTGAAAAGGAGGATCAAAATGATTGCGAAATTCAAAAAGACTTCGCGCCCACGTTGGGCAGGCGCCATGCTACTTGTTGCAGCATTGGCCTGCGTCGTCCTGACCAACGCCTATGTAGCGAAGGCAGATTTCGAGTTCGGCGAGCCGGTGAACCTCGGGCCAACAATAAATAGCGGGTACGATGACGGTGGGCCGTTCATCTCCGCAGACGGCCTGTCTTTGTTCTTTGATTCCTCAAGGCCGGGTGGGCTGGGCAGGGGAGATTTGTGGGTGGCGACGCGGGCCACAACAGATGATGACTGGGGAATGCCTGTAAATCTTGGCCCAATCATCAATAGTGCCTACGAGGATTGGGAGCCATGTGTCTCAGCCGACGGTCTGGAACTCTACTTCGATTCAGAGCGGCCTGGAGGGTACGGTAGCTTTGACATATACATGGCAACGCGAGCCACCCAAGATGATCCGTGGGGAATACCCCAGAACCTTGGTTCGACGATCAATACTTCGCGGGGAGAAGGTGGCGCCAGTATCTCGGCGGATGGTCTCTCATTGTACTTTAACCTCTATGGTGCTGGCGGATCCGGCGACTACGACATCTGGGTGACGACGAGGAAAACGAAAGCTGACCCTTGGGGACAGCCTGTGAACCTTGGACCTGCCGTTAATAGCAGAGTTTACGATGGGGTCGCCACTGTCTCCGATGACGGACTGCTGCTAGTTTTCGCAGCCGACGCCCGACCCGGCGGGTATGGCACATGGGACCTGTGGCTGGCCACACGTACGGAAACAGGACAGCAGTGGAGCGAAGCCAGAAATCTTGGGGGACAGGTGAACACAGTGTACGGGGAATGTTCTCCGAGCCTCTCAGCGAACGGCCATTTCCTTTACTTCTGTGACTATCCGAGTCCACGTCCAGGCGGGTGTGGTGGTGTCGACATCTGGCAAGCGTCGATCCTGCCAGTCGTTGACTTCAACGGGGATGGCATTGTGGATTGTGTGGATATCTGCATGTTGGTGGACCGCTGGGAGACAAATGATCCCTTATATGATATTGCCCCGGCGCCTTCAGGAGACGGCATCGTCGATGTCCAGGACCTGATCGTGCTCACGGAGCACCTGACACCGAAACAGGCCGACCCCAACGCCTTGACGCCCTGAGACTCCGCCAGACGAATCATTGCCACGGCCTGCCGAGCGGACCGCGGCCGTTTTATGCGCCGACAATGGCCAAGTCGCAATTTACTGGAAATCCCGCCCCGCTTTTCATAGAATAGACCATCGCAACACGCAGAGATTGTCGCATTTATTTCAAAAGACCGAGGATTTTGCGTCACAGAATGGTTTGGTTATCGTCTATAAGGATAGGCTGGGTCAAAGGTGTCGAGGTGCGCCCTGGTCCGGCTTTTCCAGCCGTAACCAGGAGTAGGGGCGGCCCCATGTGGCCACCCTATGGATCGGGCAACCACGCAGGGTTGCCCCTACGAGGGCCGTTATGGAACAGACCGCCGGACAGGACGTGAGAAACCTGCAACCAGCCGTGGACGAGGGCCAACTGATGGTTCGCCTGCACAAGGGGTACGCTGCCTTAAAGCAGCAGATACACCGGATTATTGTGGGCCAGGAGGAGGTGATCGACTCGATGCTCTGCTGCATGCTCGCAGGTGGGCACTGCATCGTCCAGGGCGTTCCGGGGCTGGCCAAGACCATGATGGTCCATTCGATAGCGGATACAATGCGTCTTTCGTTCAACCGCATTCAGTTCACCCCCGACCTGATGCCCTCCGACATCACCGGCGCGGACATTATCCAGCGCGATCCTCAATCGAAGCAGAGACGCATGGAGTTCGTCAAGGGGCCGATCTTTGCCAACGTGCTCCTGGCCGACGAGATCAACCGCACGCCGCCCAAGACCCAGGCCGCCTTGTTGCAGGCGATGCAGGAACGCGAAGTCACCATCGCCGGCAGGACGTACAAGCTCGACGAGCCGTTCTTTGTCCTGGCTACCCAGAACCCCATCGAGCAGGAAGGGACCTATCCGCTGCCGGAGGCGGCCCTGGACCGTTTCATGTTTATGATCTACATCGACTATCCGTCGGCCCGGGAGGAGCACCTGATCGTCAAGCAGACCACGACGAGCAAGAAGGTCGCCATCCAGCAGGTGCTCGACAGAAACGATATGCTGCTGTTTCAGGAGATCGTTCGCACGGCGCCGGTCAGCGACATGGTGATCGCCTATTGCATCCGGCTGGCCCGCGCGACCCGGCCCGACGACGCCCTTGCTACGGCGATGGTCAAGAAGTATCTCAAATGGGGCGCCGGCCCCAGGGCGGGCCAGTACATGACGCTCGGGGCAAAGGCCAGGGCGCTGATCAATGGGCGCGTCACGCCCAGTTTCGACGATGTAAAACTGGTCAGCAGGCTCGTGCTCAGGCACCGGATTATTCCCAATTTCAACGCCGAGGCCGACGGCGTCAGCGTCGAGAGGATTCTCGACGACCTTGTGGAAAACATCTCGCCGCCCAAGGGATCGGTACAACAATAGGCCCCAGCGGGAATTCCCGTCGGGACCGTTCGATGGGGCAAGGCCGTGACGCAGAACCGCAAATATCTTGACCCGGTCTTCCTGAGCAAGCTCGGCAACATGGATCTGGTCGCGCGGTGCGCCGTGGAAGGCTTTTTTGCAGGTCTGCACCCGAGCCCGTTTCACGGTTTCAGCGTTGAATACAGCGACCACCGCCAGTACCACGCGGGCGATGAGCTGAAATTCGTCGATTGGAAAGTGTTCGGCCGAAGCGACAAGCTTTACATCAAACAATTCCAGCAGGAGACCAACACAGCGGCCTACATCCTGCTCGACAGCAGCAACAGCATGTCGTTTTCCGGCGGCGGCTCGGTCAGAAAAATCGACTATGGCTCTTTTCTGGCTGCGGCGCTGGCCTATCTGATGCTCAGCCAATGTGACAGCACTGCGCTGATCCTGTTCGCCGAGAAGGTCATCAAGCACATCCCGCCCCTGTCAAGACGCACGCATTTGAACACCATACTGGCCGCACTGCAACATAACAAACCCGCGGGGCAAACCAACCTGGCCGGTGTGCTTCATACCATTGCCGAGGCGACGAAAAGACGGGGCCTCGTCATCCTGATTTCGGATTTGCTCGATGACCAGGGCGACATTTACAAGGGTCTGGCCCATTTGAAATTCTTCAAACACGATGTGATTGTTTTCCATACGATGGACCACCAGGAGCTTAATCTCGATTACGAAGGACTCATTCAATTCGAGGATATGGAATCGAAGGCGAAGCTGCGCACTTTTCCGCAATCGCTGCGGGAAGGCTACCGCAAACGCGTGGCCGAGTTTCTCGGGCAGATCGAGCGAACCGCCGGCAACAGCCGGATCGACTATTACCTGCTGGATACCTCCGAGCCTCTCGACAGAGCGCTGATCGCCTACCTGGCCAGGCGCAGGAGAATGATGTGAGCTTCACGGAATGGATATTCCTGTTCGGCGGGCTGGCCGTGATCGGCCCCGTGATCGCCCATTTGCTGGCCAAGCCGCGTTTCAGACGATTGCCGTTCACGATGCTCCGGTTCCTGCGCACCGGTCAGGTGGAAAGCCAATCCCGGCGAAAGCTGCGAGATCTGCTCATATTGCTTCTTCGCTGCGCCATTATCGTCTTGATCGCCATGCTTTTCGCCCGGCCCATGTTGCATACGCGGCATAATCCGAAAGGGACCAGGAGCGTTTATTGCCTGGGCCTGGATAATTCAATGTCCATGGCGTACTCTGCCGGCGGCCGCAGCTATTTCGACCGGATGCTGGATTCAGCCGTTGACTATGTTCGCGGGGCCGAGGCCGATGGGCTCTTCGATATTTGTGCCCTGGCATCGGGAGACTGGACGCGGGGCTTGAGCAAAGAACAGGCGCTGGCCGCGGTGAAGGCATTGAGAATCGAGCCGGGCGGCGCACACGTCGGCGACTTTGTCTCGGGCGTGAGTCGAACCAGGAGCGTCGTAGGGGCGGCCCCGCGTGGCCGCCCTATGGATCGGGCAACCACACAGGGTTGCCCCTACTCGAACGATAAGATTTCGGTCCTGGTGTTGAGCGACTTCACGCCCCACGTGCTCAACCAGCTTGCCCGCAGCGCCGAAACCGTCACGGTTGACAAGACCGACTTCAAACCCATCGTCTCATCCGAATCTGTCAACAACGCCGCAATAACAAGAGCGCACGTCGTCGGACTCGCCGAAGGTAAGCTGAGCGTAAACGTCACCGTCGTCAATTATGGCCCAATCGAGCAAAAACGCCGGCTGTCCGTCGGGACTGGGACAAATAAATCGCCCCCCCTGGATGTCATTCTTCCGCCCAATCAGCGCAGAACCTGCCAGTTGCAATTAGATGCCCACGGAGCGCCCAATGAGCAGCATTTCCTGCCCGTGGAATTGGCCCTGTCGGAAGGCGATGGACTGAAAGCGGATGACATATTCTACCTGGGTGTTTCCATCCCGGGCCGCAGAGACGTCAGTATTCTTCTGGCCGGCAGCAGCACGAAAGAGATGTTTCTGCTCAGGACTGCGATGGACGCCCTTTCGCGGGCGAGTCCGGATGAGACGCTGCGAATCAGGCAGGTCTTGATCGGCGAGATCGCTGCCTCGGATTTGGCCGGCGTCGATGTGATCCTCTGTTCGACGATTGCGGGCCAGTTGGGCAATCTGGCTCCGGGCATCAGGGAATTCGTGCAGAATGGCGGCCGTCTGGTTTTCTTCGTCACAGAAGTGGCTGCCTCCGACGCTGCGAAACAACTCTGGCAGCAGGAAGTCCTTCCGGCGCTGCCGGGAAGATGCGTCCGAGGGCGAATGCATATACAACCGAAACCCTGCGACGCCGGGACCTTCGAGGTGGACCGCGTCGCTGCACGATCTCTATCCAATTACAGGATCGACAGGATTCTTCTAAAGGGCTATTTGGAATGTGAACCTCACCCGCAGTCCCGCCTTCTGTGGCAATTGCAGAACGGCGTCGGCTTCGTCTATCTGAAGTCTCTCGGCGCCGGCACGTGCGTCCTGGTCAATACCAGCGTCGATGATTCACTCGGCCTGCTGACCAAATCGAATGCGTCAGTGGCTTTTTGCCGGTATCTGCTGGGCCAGGCCAACCGGATCGGCGAGTACGGTTTTGCACGAGATGAACAAATCGTACTGCCGGTTCCTAAGAGGCCGTTGTCCTCCGCCGGCCAACAGCAATTGTGGGTCGAAACCTGTGACGGCCGGAAGCACCGGGCGGCCATCGACAACTCATTCCTGCGAGTTCCCGATCCCGGCGGAATTGGATGGCTCAGGACACTGGACAGGCCGACACTATGGGCGGGCGTGAATCTGCCGCAGGGCGAAACCGACATGACAAAGCCGGACCCCGCCGAACTGGCCGACATCATGGGCCGGGTATTTCCGGCTGTCAGGGAACGACAGACCGCTTCGGCGGAAGTCCTCGGTCCGAAAGAACGCCAACCTCTGTGGCGGGCGTTTGCATGGATGCTCATTCTGCTGCTGTTGATAGAGCCGGCTGTTGCAAACAGGCTCAGACGATAACGGGAACACAAACATGGCTGGAACGCCAGAAGACAAACTGAATGCTCTGGTTGCCAGGGTCGGACAAGTCAGACGATGGCTGGTGATGCTCTCGATTCTGAAAGTGACGGCCTTGTGCCTGGTCTTTGTCTCGCTGTACGTGGGCGTCTATGCGTGGCTCGACCATCGGCTGAACTTCGACGAAGCCGGCAGAATCGCAGCGCTTGTCCTGCTCATTGCGGGTGTGGTTCTGCTGCTGCACAGGTTGAAGAACCTGCTGCCCGGCCGGATATCGTTCAGCGGCGCAGCCGGCTACATAGAGAACAAGAGGAGTCTCGACCAGCAGCTCGTCACCGCCATCGAGTACTACGAGAACAAGCAGGACTATCCTTATTCCAGGGCCCTTCTCGAACAGGTGGTGCTGAAGCTGGATAAAGAGAGCAGCCAATTCAGATTTGATTCGACCGTCGAGAAATGGAAGGGATATGCCCTGGCGGCCGTAATCCTGCTCGGGTTTGCCTGTGCGTGGTTTTATGTTCGCGACAACTACACGTACTTCCGCCTGTACCTCGCCCGGCTCACGCGCCCTCTTGCCGCTGTCGCCCCCCTGCCGGCGACGAGCCTGGAATCCGTCACAAAGGACATCGTCATCGCGACCGATTCCGAGGTGACATTTACGGCTGCGGTTCAAGGCCGCGTACCCGAATTCGGTAAGCTGGTGCTGGAGCGAGAGGACGCACAAGGGCAGAGCGAGGCGATTGAAGTCAAGCCTGTTTCACGCGATGGAAAAACGAGCGAATTTCGGGCTTGCCGGACTTTTTCGCAGCCGGGCCTGTTCAAATATCGCTTTGAAGCGGGTCCGGCTTCGACGGACTGGCACGCGCTCAGCGTTTCGGAGCCGGCCGGCATAGAAAGCATGACGGCTGAAGTGATGCCGCCGAGAAACCCATCGAGAAGGCAGTGGTTCAAACCCTACACGGAGCATATTGAGAGTAATATGCTCGAAGTCATTCCGGGAAGCAGTGCGACACTTCACGTTCAGGCCACGGACAAGCTCCAAGAAGTCACGGCGACCGGGCCCGATGGAAAGCCGATCACAAAACAATTGGACGGGGCCGACCAGTTCACCTTTCATCTTAACGCCGACAGGAACGGGACCGTCAAATTCGCTCTTGTCAACGAGCAGGGTCTGGTCAACGACAAACTTCCTGAACTACAGGTGATCTTGAAGACCGACGAGCCTGCGAAATTCAAGCTGATTTCGCCGGACGGCGATTATCTGGCCACCGACGTCGCCAGCGTACCGATAACGTTTGAAGTCACCGATGACTTCGGCCTGGACTCGGTAAGAATGTGCCTTGAGATTCCAGGCCGGCCGCCCCAGGTGCATACGATTCCGACGGAAGAGGGGGCCAGAAGCACAACGTTCACCCACACCATCGAGCTGGAAGAGTACGAATTGGCCGTTGGCGACAGCATTCTGTTTCATGCCGAAGCGACGGATATTGATACAGGCTCAACCCCCGCGAAGCGGACATCCAGCAGTGAGGTGTATTTTATCGAGATCAGACCCTATCGGCAGCATTGGCGTCCCAAGCCCGGAGGGGGGCCGGGGCAGACCGCAAGCGCACCGCCGGTCGAGCTTCTGAATATTCTCGAATACACCCGGGCGATAATCAAAAAAACGTGGGAGATTGCCCAAAGGCCGAGTCCGACGGAACAGGACCGTTCGGCACTGGATTTCATAGATAACGACGTCCGGTATTGCGCCGAGCAACTGGCGATGATCCGCGACGATTCCCAATACGGATTCGGAGAGTCTCAAAAAGCCGTGCTCAACGAGGTTCTGAAAAATTATGAACGGGTAAGCACGTATCTGGCGAAACACAATGCAGGTTCGGCAATGGCGCCTGAGAAAGAAGCTTATCGCATCCTGCGCAAATTCATCCTTGAGCTGGACCTGGAGTTGAATCCACCCAGTAGCGGCCAGAGCCCCCAGGAAGAAAAGCCCGACAGTGTGAGAATGCAGGAGAAACCGGAATTCTCAGAGTATGAAAAAGAACGTCTTGAGAGCGAATTGAAGAAAGTACAGCAGGATCTGGACAAACTGAGCAAGCAGCAGGAATCGCTCGAAAAGACTTTCGAGAACCTCCTTCAAGAGCAAGCTGCACAAAAGGCTGCAACGCGCAAACCACCAGCTAACGCCGGCGAAAAACAGAACCAGGATAAAACACAAACCGGCTCGCCGGACAACAGCAGCGCCGACAAAGGGCAAAGCATTCCGAGCACTAACAGCTCCGGCGACAAGAGCAAAGCCGGTCAAGACCAGGGCGACAAGCCGGCGCCTGGGGGTGGACAGAACAACACCGCCGAGGCTGGGGCCAGGATAAGCATGATTCAGGCCAGACAGAAATCGCTGCAAGAGCAAGTCGAACAGTTGAATCGGGATTTGCAGCAGCTCCCCCAAACCTCGCAGAGCGGTGGGAATAATGCTCGATCCGAAGCACAAAAGCACCTGGACGAGGCTGTGAAGAAAATGGACGACTTTCAGGCGAAGCTGACCGAGGCACGCTACCAGGCGTATGTGGACGAGCGGAAATCGAACGAGGCTCTCGAAAACATGGAGTCATCCAAGCGCGAGCTGGACCTGGCCTCAGAGGCGATTGGCCGCGAGCTTACACTGAGCGACGATGAGAAAACCGCAAAAGAAGCTCAGGAGATGGCGGAGCAGCTTGCCGAGGACGCGGACACTTTCGACGGATCAGTCACAGATTCTGAACGTGAGGATATGTTGGCCCGCCTCGAAGCGGCAAAGCGATTGCTTGAGATGATGCCGGAACCGCAGTGGGCGCAGATCAATCAGCCCAGCGGTAACCGGACCGGGGCGGCGCCCGTTCTTACGACGAATCCGAATCTCTCGCCGGCCGAGCAAGCAAGGCAGATGGCCCGGCAGTTCTGGTCCATCGCCGTCAATGCCAAAAAGCGTCGGTCGGGCACTGCTGCCGGATTGACCGCTGAGGAACCATCCGACGTTAAGTTCCATGATAAAGAAAATGAGTTTTTTGAAAATGCGGCCAAGTTCGACCCTGAGACGGCACAGAAATGATTCTTGTTGATTACCCCGGACATTTTGTTGCGGCGTTGCTTCTGGCCGGCTCGGCCGTGCTGGTTCTGCTGGCTTTTCGTTCAGACGAGCTGCAAAAGGCCGGCTTGCGGCGGTACAGACGATGGCTGATTCTACTTCAATATTTTTGCATCGTGATCCTGCTGCTAATATTGTGGAATCCGTCTCAGGAAAGAGTCAGCCGAACTCCGTCGCGGGATTCAATGCTGGCCTTTTTCGACACGAGCCAAAGCATGTCTATCGCCGACGATGGACGGCTAAATCGGCTGGACAAAGCGATTGCCGCATTCGGGAAGAAGCTCGGTTCGCTTGGCGCCGACGGCATCGCCTTCAAAATCTTCGGATTCGACGGTCAAGCCTATCACAGCGGCTCAACCGATTTTCTGCGGCGTTGGGGCTCGCAGACCGACGTGCACACGATCTTCTCGACCTTGGCGAAAACCGAGCCCCTCGAAGAAAACAGAGTTGCCGGAGCGATTGTCTTCACGGATGGACAGGCCCAGGACAAGAATCCTCTGGCTTATCTGCCGCCTGGCAATAAGGACTTTCAAGTTGTTCTGGTCGGCGTCGGCTCAAAGTACCCGCAGCCAGACCTTGCAATAGAATCGTTCGAGGTTCCTTCGCGAATGGCGATTGATACCGTCTGCAATGTCAATGTCACAGTGACTGCCCGCAATCTCAAGAATCAGCCAGTGACGCTTGAGCTGCTCAAAGATAGCTTCGTGGTAAACTCAATGCAGATTGCCCCTGAAGCATTCAGGCAGGTGACGGGTACGAGTGACGATTCGCACGCCGCCGCCAAAGCTGCGACGGTGGAATTTACAATCGGCGCCGACACACTGGGCAGCCACGCGCTTTGCGTCCGGGCCAAAATCGCTGAGCAAGAGCTGAATCCGGCAAACAACACGTGCGGCAGCATGGTGGAAGTCGTTCAAGAAACCGCGATCAGGGTCCTCTTCTATTCCCAGGTGGCGAGTTTCGACATCGGCAAAATCAGGCAGGCATTGGCCAGAGACAAGAAGATTCAACTCGATTTTGGTATGGATGCCATCAAAGCGCCTGTGTTAGCCGAGAAAGCATTGCAGACGTGCGGCCACGTCAAACTGCCCGCCGACCGGCGTGGTTTTTACAATTACGATATCATCATCCTTGGACCTTGCGACCTGAATTCCCTGACGAATGCTCAGGTTGAAGGTCTGTACAGTTTCGTTGTTGACAGAGGCGGCGGACTTATCCTGATGCCTGGAAAGAGCGGGTACGGGCCTGACGCATGGGCCGACAAGAAGGCACGATCCCTTCTTCCGGCTATCCTTGACGGCGTTGAACGCGCAACATCATCAGAAAAGTCGGGAAAAATAGAACTGACGCTCGATGCGCTTGACAGCGAAGTGCTCGGCCCCGAAACGCTGAAGGATTGCTTCGATCCGGCCCTGCCATACTACCCAGCGGCTGATTGCAAGCCGGCGGCCACGACCCTGGCCACAATCAAAGATACGCCCGCCATCATATTTCATCGGGTCGGCCGGGGAAGGGTTTGCCTGCTGAACATCTCGAAGCTCTTTCCGCTGTATCGCGAAGACCTGGGGGGAGGGCCGCTCTATGAAATCATGTCGCAACTGACAGCCCAATGCGGCCGAACAACCAGCCGCGAAGCCGGAATTGAGCTGTTTGTTGACCGCGACGCTGAGCAGGCCCAGGCAAACAAGGTGAGGTTTGTAGCGTACGTCTGCGACGAGTCGTTTGCGCCCGTCGCGGGGGCCAACGTGCTGCTGAGCGTGGCAGGCGAAATCCTGAGCATGGACCAGGTGGAGCGGGGGTATTATGTCGCGGATATGGAGGACGTCCGGGATCAGGCAGTTGTTGCGACGGCCCAGGCGGAGAGCAACGGCGTTTTTCTTGGCGAGCGAACGATCTCTGTGAATCTGCCGCCGGCAAGGGGCGAAATGGCTGACGTCGAGCTGGACGAGAGTTTTCTCCGGGCACTTGCGACGAGACTCAACGGCAAATACGTGCACCTTGACGAACTTGACCGAAATATCGCTCGGATGCTCGAAGCTCCGCCACAGACGGGGTACTCACGCCAAATGACAAGCATCTGGCCCAATTGGCCCCTGCTCTTGATATTGTGTGTGCTGCTTGGCATAAGTTGGTTTCTCAGGCGGGCGGTTGGCCTTGTGTGAAAAAAGTACAAGGACGCTTATGAATACAGTGATGCTCACAATTGTGGTGGCTGTGATAGGTGGCGGCCCCCCCACCGCTGAGCCAACCGGCAAGCCAAAAGACGATGGCCTCACATACGCGATGATTGTAGGCGGCATCAACAAAGACCCGACGGAACGTAAGGCAAAGGATAAAGCCGTCGCAGATTTCAGCAGATTCCTGCTCGAACGCGCCGGTGTACAGCCCGACCGTCTTGCGGTCCTTGTGCAAGACGGCTCGCCAGCCGCGAAAGAAGCCAAAACATCGACCGCCGACAATGTAAAGCAGCAGATAAGAACCGTTGCGGAGGTGATTGCTCCTGAAGACAGATTCATACTTTACTACGT
>DATKWR010000028.1:0-13860 GCA_035529475.1 Sedimentisphaerales bacterium
GTATCTCCTCTATGGTCTTATCGGAGCCCTGTGGATCATGGTTTTCGTGTGTCCCTTCTGTCGGTTCTGGGGGACAAATTCGTGTCCCTGCGGGTATGGCAGGGTCGCCGCCCGGATTCGCGACCGCCAGCCGGGAGACCGCTTCAGCGAGAAATTCAAGAAGCACATCCCTGTGATCGTTCCTCTGTGGTTCTTGCCGTTGGTCGCCGCCGGGCCGGTACTTGTCCGAGGGTTCACCTGGGGGCTTGCGATTCTGGCGATGATATTTGTGGTGGACGCGTTTCTCATCCTGCCCCGGTTCTCCTCGCAGCATGGTTGCCGCGACTGCCCTCAGCGCGCGAGCTGCCCCTGGATGAAAAACAAATCGCCGGCGTAGAGTCGGCCCAGCCCGCGTGCCGTTGCATCTTGCCTCGATGTGGCGGTGTGCTTTTTCGCTGGTCGAAATCACGCAGAGCTTGCTGACTGAGGTGTTTAGCCGTGCCGGGCAAAAGCCCGATTTGATGTGCACAATGAGCAGCAATTTCGCCGCTCGAATAGTCATTATTTTCGGCTTTTTCTCGCCGTGTTTTCCAATCGCCGTTTGACGTCCAGCCCGGCCCGATGTCGCTCGTGCAAAACCTACCACTGCATATTTCGCACATAATGCGGGTTCGAGGTCCTATAAACAGAATCAGATTCGGACGTCCTCGTTTTATATTGCCGGCAAACGCCCAACCGCCGCGCGCGCTGCAGGCGGGCTCTCAAAAAAAGTGTTGCCAATTTACGACAAAATGCAGTATAATAATAGCAATGTTCTGCCTACGGCTAAGGGCCTTCGAGTTGGCAAGACACGAGCGAGGAGATTGATGATGAGAAGGGCAGCACCCGCAAAAAGAACTAAACATTCGGCAGAGATTGTCTGTCTCGGTCTGGCGTTCATCCTGGTTGGCCTGGCCGGCTCTCCGGCTCTGGCCCTCGATCCGATGGGCCCGCCGGCTTCGGCATTGTGGAAGGGAGATTACAGGCTTGGGTTTGACTATTCGCTCAGCGAGATGGACTTGGAGCTGATCAATGGAACGCTGACAGGTGTGGGTGACATCACTGACCTGACGCTCAAAGACTTCCAAGCTCATCGGGCCTATGCCACTCTGGGATACGGCCTCTCGGATAACTGGGAAGGGTTTCTGCGCGTGGGCGGCGCGAATGGGACGTTTGGCGACACGATTTGGAGAGCCGGAGAGGAATTCGAAGGCGGTATTGACTTTGCCGTTGGCGCCGGCATCAAGGCCACCTTCTATGAGACCGACCTGTGGCGGTTCGGCGCATTACTTCAGGCTGGCTACGCCGAATTTGACGGAACACTGGAATCAGGTGTATCCGGCTGGCTGCCCGACTTTGCCGAGGTGGATATTCTGCAGGTCCAGGCCGCGCTGGGCGCAACCTACCGCTGGACGGACCGCCTCTCGGTCTATGCCGGTCCGTTCGCCTACATGCTGATGGGAGATTTCAACGACACATATAATGTTCTGCAGCCTACCCCTCGTGCTCGCCAACTGTCCTGGGACCTCGATAGCAGCATCAACTACGGCGGTTACCTCGGCGTCAATTTTATGCTCCGCGAAAACTGCGCCTGCAATCTCGAGTACCAGCTTGCGGGAAATGCGAGCGCCATTGGTCTCGGTCTGATATGGAGAATATAGGCGCGGACACGAGCAATCCGATCGCCGGCGGCCTCATCCGTATGAAGCACCCCTGATGAGCCGCAATCTCAGGACGCTGAAGTCAAGCAGAACGCGCCGAGCGAGCGGCAACCGCGGAAGCAGGCCAAACCACCTTGTTTGGAGTGCGTTCACTCCAGACAAGGTTCAACGGATGCGACTCACAACTCACAAAGTCCAGCCGTCGCGGTAGGGCGGTCTGACGTATTGGTCGGCCTCCTGATCGTTGGTGACACGCATGTTCTTCACGTCCCAGATCAGCTTGCGATTCTGGTTGCGTATGGCTAAAACTCCGAGCAGGGCCATTTCCGTAAGCGGGCCACCGTAGTCGAAGTTCGAGCTGGCCGGTTTTTCACCTTTACAGGCGAGTATCCAGTCTTCATGGTGGCCTTGCGAGCGAGCAAGGGTCTTTGCCGGCAGCGCGTACGCTTTCATCTTGGATTCCGGCACGATCCGCGCTCCGCCGGCCCCGTGGGAACCGTGCATAATGTTACCGTTTTGCCCGACCAGCAGGCCGCCTTCGCCGGCGAATTGCCGGTTGATCTCCATGTCGTCCGGGCGAGGGGGGCGTAGTCTGCCGTCCGACCAGGTCAGCTCAACCGGCGGCATATTCCCGCGCGCCGGGAATTTGTAGCGAACGATAGAAGCCACCGGGTACGTCTCTCTCATGATGTCCGGATCGAAATGGGTGGTGGTGGCTTCGACCTCAATCGTGTCCGCCTCGCCGAGTTTCAGCGCCCAGAAAACCGGATCCAGAATGTGACAGCCCATGTCGCCCAGCGCCCCGGTACCGAAATCGACCCAACCGCGCCATTTGAACGGCAGATAGTCGGGATGGTACGGACGATACGCCACCGGGCCAAGCCACATATCCCAATCCAGGCCTTCAGGGACGGGGGGCGTATCCTGCGGGCGTTTCATGTTCACGGCAAACGCCGCGCCGCCCGACGGCCGACTGCTCCAGGTATAGGCCTTCCGGACCTCCCCGATCGCGCCGTCCCACACCCATTCGCACAGCATGCGAATCTGCTCCGACGAATGCCCCTGATTGCCCATCTGCGTCTGGACCTTGTATTTGCGGGCCGCCTCTGTGATCTGCCGCACCTCCCAAATCGAGTGGGCCAGCGGCTTTTCACAATACACGTGCTTGCGCATCTTGATGGCTCTCATGGCTGCGACGGCGTGCGTATGGTCGGGAGTCGAGACAATCACCGCGTCGATGGTTTTTTCCACTTCATCCAACATGACGCGAAAATCTTTGTAGGGCCTGGCCCCGGGATGCTCTTTGAGCGTGTCGGCCAGCCTCTTTTCGTCCACGTCGCACAGTGCGACGATATTCTCGCTGCCAACGCCTTTGAGGTTGGCCCGGGCGCGTCCCGCCGATCCGACCGCCGCGATATTTAGTTTATTACTCGGCGCATTTCGCCCCAGGACATGGGCGGGCACAATAGTCACCGCAACGGTGGATGCCGTTAGCTTGCCGATAAACTCCCGTCTGGTGAAGCCGCTCTGCTTTTTCATTGTTTTCAAGTCTCCTTATGCAGTCAAAATAACGTTTCTGCAAAATTGAATCCCAAATCCGGTGCACAAATGCGAGAAGGCACATCCGCAGTCTAACAGCATCGCAATTGCCGCGTCAAGACATATTCAAAGGCTGCGACTAAACAGCCTGAACCGCTGCTCGGCGTGCGAATCGAAGGTACAATCGCGATTGTTGTGTCCGGTACGTCATCGGGAACTTTAACAGGCACCCGGATGGAAAGGGTAAGTGTCCATGAACGAGATAAGCCGATTCGGCCCCGGTCTTCGACGGCATGGCCGCTGTGAATGGACGTCTTTATCTCTCGATGAAGGACGGCTCGGTGCTGTGCCTGGCCGGAACGAACAAGGGTTTCTCAAAAAACTGACCGGCCAAACGGCAATAACAGCCATGCCGCAACCACCCTTATCAACCTGCTGGAAAACCTCCAAAAACCGGAAGGTGATAGCCCACCCCCCGCCAACCAGCAACATCAAAACGCCCAAGTCAAATAGAACCATCCAGCCACGACATTCCCAACACAAACAAGGACACAAAAAATCCGCCACAAGCGGGAGTAGCTGAGCGCGCTGAATTTCGTCTCCTGTACTCTCCGTAAGGAATCCCAAGAACTGCCTTCCTAATTGATAAATCCGGTCGCGCGTTCTGTGACGTGCTTCCCGAAATGACAAAACGCAAAATCCCGAAGAATAAAGAATCGCACTTTCAAATAACGGATAGAAAGACCGCATAAGATCTTACAAGCGAATCTTGGCGAACATTGGGTAGAACCGATAAAAGTCTTGGTATTGGCGAAGTTTTCTTTCTGAGGCGCTTGGATTTTCGTCTATCATATAACCAAGACATCGTTGAAGGGCCTTCCCCGTACCTTTGAATGCAGGCAAATGCTTTTCTAACAGCAGCCTTTCCTTCAGACTGAGGTTTGGCACATCTATATGGTAAGGCTCTTTCCAATCAAGATTCGCGTGGCTCCATTTCTGGTAAGCGCGCATAATTTCTTTGCGTTTGGAAGTCTCACAAACAACTCCGGTCAACGTAAGCATTTGTGGTCCGTCAGCGTATCGGCAAGAATGAACAAGTTGAAAGACCTTGCCTGCGAGCGATGGTAGCGTGCGTTGTGCCACAACTCGGAACATCAACTGCACGACCGCTGCAAACTGTTGTGCTTCCAAATCGTCTTCTCTTATTTCGCGGTCCAGGTAATCGTCGAATTTTCGCTGGATATCTCCAATTTGAGCTTGCTTGATTTTATCGGCTTCTTCGTCATTTAGAAAATTACGAGCGGCATCTACAAGTGTATGGTCGAACTGAGCTCGAACCGTGACTTTGACAATGCTCGGACATCCAACCAACTCTATGACTTCTGCAAACTCTTCGAGAACGGACGGTGACGTGTCATCGACGTAGTCGAGCCAGAAGATGCTTAGCGTGTCGCTCCTAAATCCGTGTTTCAGATAGGTGTCTAAAGTACTGTGTACGAAACGGAGTCGTTTAGAATTGCAGTGAAATCTCTGTCTTTTATGGGTGTCTTCATCGCGCTCGATGGAGACGTAAGACAATTGCGGAAAGCGTTGAGAAATCAGTCGCATGTCGTCCAGAAAAGGACCGCCAAAACCAATATACGTATGGTTTGACAAATCACACAGCTTGCTATCCATGATCTCGATGACCTTGAGTAGAAGCGCGCGATCAATAGCCTTATTCGGTCTGAGCTGATAAGCAGGATGTTTCATTTTCTCGCCTCTTCCAGTACGTGATCAAAGCACCTTGAGCCCACTCTTGACGCATCTACGTCGGAATCGCCGAATAGATGATCCGAAACATCTCGAATATCCTTGGTATACTTATCGAAGCATATCCGTTGCGTATCACCGATGCTTTTCCGAGGCATTGGTAATCTTGGTTTGAACTGACGGCCCTTAGCCCCTGTTGAGACAGTACTGAGGGTTAAATTCGCTGACCTTTCCTTTAGCTCGTGAAAAGACTGAGGTTCCGCGCGCCTAATTAGATTTTGAGCTTGTTTTGCAAGCTGGCGGCCTTTCCACTTATTTGTAAAGCTCGTGAAAATGCCAAGTCCCTCACGCATCTTGTTCTTCACTTGAAGATAGAGACGTGAAGAAGCGTCTATACCTCTTTTTGTCGTTGTAGTAGGAAGCTTAGATGCATCGTTGCTTCGGAACTCAACTATACCCGAGATAGCGATAAACTGAGTGTGATATTTGGGGACACCCGCTTCTCCCCAGCCAGTAAGTTCCGTTCGATCACAATAGAGTACAGCGCGATCATTACAAACAACTGTCCATCCTGCATCGAGGGATGAGTACTGTTTGTGCTCCTGCTCGGCAGTAATATCATCCTCAGATGGTATGGGGTGTGTGAATCCCACGGCCAGGAATACCTCCACCCCATCAACTTCTGTTTCATAGATGAATGGCCTGATGGCAGTCTTACCCTCACCTTTCTCAAATCTCAACTCGGTCGGCCTTGGCTTTATCGCGTCCCCGTTCACCTTTACCTCAAAGCCCTTGTTGATAATAAAGGCATAGTGTCCCTCCAGCTTCGACTTGAAATCCCTGTCAAAACGCGTTTTGTCATCGCCAAACAAT
Source organism: Sedimentisphaerales bacterium (assembly GCA_035529475.1). Lineage (GTDB taxonomy): Bacteria > Planctomycetota > Phycisphaerae > Sedimentisphaerales > Anaerobacaceae. The sequence continues at coordinate 5,844 of DATKWR010000028.1, forward strand.
GACTTGGCACCTTCGTTGAGTTCGCGAATCACAATGGACGTGCCATCTTGACCCATACGAGACTTAGACGCATGGACCGGCATCGTCCAGTTACCTTCTTCTTTAAGCCAGGTTGGCTTTATTTCGACCTCGTAGGCGTCGTTCTTATGCTGAGTCCGAATTAGCGAATGTTGCCCAATCTTGAAAAGCGCTCGTTTCATTCCAATTCCATAGACTCCAACCGTTGGGATGCTGCGCCTGGGCTTGGGACCGGCGGGACCCATGCGAAAGGCGTAATCGTGTAGGTCCCAGGGAATTCCACCGCAATTGTCTGTTATGGTGAATTCATCTCCGTTGTAGTTGACCTCTGCGTAGAAGCCTTGGTAAGGGTGCTTGCCGCTGACGTGACTCTTCTTTCGCAAAATACCATCGACGCAGTTATCGAGCAGATCCAGAATCGCATCGCCAAGATCGATGTCTCGCGTTAGCATATCCACAAAGAACGACTTAACTGGTTCTGCGGAAACGTCCTCGTATTTTATAGCTTGCTTTGTCATAGAGTTTTCCTCATAAATAATGACAAGCGATCAGCGGCGCAGAGCCCTGAAAACTGCCATTCCGATAAATCTAGCCATCCGGGGCGGAACCGAGTTACCGATCTGTCTAAAGGCGTGCCAGCGAGTTGAGTGGAACTGAAACCAATCCGGGTACGAATGAAGTCTTGCCGCCTCCCGAACTGTTATGCATCTCGGATGCTCGGGATGAATCGGACGCGGCGACGTGTGGCTTCCACGGTCGGTACCGGTGCCGGCTCGGATCGTTGGCGCAAATGACTCATAGCTAAGGCGGTGAAATCGGCTCACCCGCTCGGATTTTCCCGGCGTGGTCTTCATGAAGCGAGTAACGCTTTGCTTGGTGTGGCGCGTTCGCAAACAACCGCTAAGAGGGTCGCCGTTGCGCCTCCTTTTAGGTAACGCGTCCGACGGTTCCTTAATCTCTCCTCTCATAAGTTTTGCGTAATGGGACGGTTCGCCCAGCGTGCCAACGTAACCGTCCTCGTCGAACAACTCATCGCAGTCTTCCACGACGGGCAGGTCGTCAATCGCGTCGCGCACCACAGGGAAGTATGCCTTACCGAACGGATCGATTATCGGCGTGGGTTGGGGATAAGTAGGTCGCGCCATGTCCGATCTAAAACCGATCACAATCGTGCGCTTGCGTCGTTGGGGAACACCGAAATCCGCGGCGTTGAGCGCACGTATGTCTTCAACAACACCGTATCCGGCCAATCGGACGCGATGCACGAAGGAGTTAAGCATCTTTTTCGCGTGGCCGAGCATCAAGCCCTGTACGTTTTCGAGAACGAAGTACTTGGGGTTGATCTGTCGTACGAGTCTCGCAAATTCGTAGATCAGTACGTTTCGTTCATCGTTCACATCGCGTTTTCCCCCGATGGAAAAGCCTTGACAGGGGGGACCGCCAAAAACCACATCAATTTGGCTCCCACAATCGACCAACTCCATGAGCTGATCACCGCCCACTCGACGAAGGTCGACGGTGAAGGCCGGCACCGAAGGGAAGTTCTTCTTGTATGCTTTGACATGACGGCTCTCGATGTCAAACGCGCCGATGACACGAAAACCGGCTTGCTTGAAGCCCAGGGACATGCCCCCGACGCCGCAAAACAAATCTACAGCGATAGGTTTCTTTTGTCTCATTTAACCACGTGCTTATTATAGTCACAATACTTCTTAATACAACAGGCTCTGCAATCGGGATTCGATGGCCTACATATTAACCTTCCGTGAGCCACACAGTTGACGTGGAACGCATACCGTCTTTGATGTGGAACAAGCGATTCCAACTCTGAGTGACATTGATCGGCACGTTTCCGTATGGTCCACCCAAGTCGCCTAGCGATGCGGTGTACGTGGGCATCTATTGGAAGCACTTGAGCGCCGCATGTATACATCAAGACACACTTGGCGACTTTGTCCGATACTCCCGGGAGTGATGTAAGGTATGATTCAGCGTCATTCGTCGGAAGCTTAGCAAGACGTCTAAGACAGCACGAACCGAAGTCGGACCTTGTTTGTTTCAAGGCCGCTCGTATTTGGGCAGATTTGATGCGGGACAATCCGGCAGGTCGCAAAATCCTCTCTAAAACTGAATTTCGATGTCTGGGTACCTCGTCCCATGATTCAAATCGGCTCTTTAATGCAGCATAGACGCTTCCCGCCATGTTCGGCCCCGTCTTGTTTGAGAGGATAATGTAGATTAGATCATCGATAGGTTTTCTAGGATTACCGTGTCGAGGACTCCGGTATCTCGCCTCCAAAGCCTCACAAACCCTGCGCACGAGCTGGCCTCTGGGTCTCTTGCTCAATTTCAGTATCGAGGGTCCAATAGAACCTCCTCTTCCTTGGCTTTTGATTGTCATCGGTCTTTGCATCGTCACAGGTCCAAACAGGCGATGAATGCATCCTGCAGATTCCAGCAGAGGCGGTACTTCCCGCAAAGAAGCACGCGAGCGTATACCATGAATCGCCCGACCTTCATAACATTCATATGCCCGCGATAGAGAATACAACGCTATATTCTCTGGCCTATCTTGCTCCCCGAGCAAAGTAGTTTTCCGCTTGAATCCTACCATTAGAACCGCCAAAAACAAATATAATTCCCACATCTCAAAGGTAAGCTACAAACACAGTAAAATCCCAAAACCACCTGGCGGACTTGCCGTGATTGTGATCACTACTTATCCCTTTTCTATTTATACAGCGATTGACAGGGGCAAAATGTTGATATGATTTTTCAAGAAATCTTAAAAAAAGTGAAGATTTTTACAGAATCAGCGATTTTGGGCCAAGAAGTGAGGGGGGTAGGGGGGGGAGCCGAATGGATTTACGATTGCCGATTTTCCATTTATGATCTATTCCTCAGAGCCCTCCCTCGAAGGCGCTCAGAGCTTGCCCTGAGCTTGTCGAAGGGACGGTGTCTGTGTCAAAAAAATTCCGGAAGTCGTTTTTTGGACAGGATTTACAGGATTTACAAAAAATGTACTTTGTGCCCTCGGTGCTCTCTGTGGCTAACAGTCGGTTTTGCGAAAACAAAGCCAATTGCGCCCGGTATCAAGGCCCGACGGTGGGAAGTCACAGCCGGGGCAGGAGTTCCTACGTGCCGGTGATGGAGAATTCCTTCTTGCGGGTGTTCATCTGGGCTTTGAGGCGCGCGATGATGGATGAGTGCATCTGAGAGACACGGGACTCGGACAGGTCGAGCGTAGCGCCGATTTCCTTCATGGTCATCTCTTCGTAGTAGTAGAGCACGACGATCAGCCGCTCGGCGCGGGTCAGTCCCTTGGTCAGCAGGTTCTTGAGATCGCGCTTTTGGGCCTCGATGACGGGGTTCTTGCTCCGCTCGTCTTTGATGACGTCGATTTCGCGGATGTCCTTTTCGCCCTCGCTGTCACTGTACTTGGTGCTGAGCGAAACCAGGCTGGCGGCGTTCGCATCGCGCTGGAGCCTGTTGAACTCCTCCATATTCATGTCGAGCTCTGCGGCGACCTCGGTCTCTGTTGGCTTGCGTCCGAGGTGGGTTTCGAGCGAATGGGTGGCCTTGGACAACTGGTGGGCCCGCGCGCGGACCAGCCGGGGGACCCAGTCCATACTTCGCAGCTCATCGAGAATGGAGCCCCGGATACGAGGCGAGCAATAGGTCTCAAACTTGACGCCTACGGAAGGGTCAAACTTGTCAATGGCGTCCATCAACCCGAAAATGCCGGCGCTGATCAGGTCATCCAGCTCGACCTTGTCAGGCAGCTTGCTGTGTAACCGTTCGGCACAGTACTTCACTAAGGGCCGATAATGTTCCATTAAGAGGTTGCGGTGATACTCGTCGCGGCTCTTGTGGAACTGTTCCCATATCTCATCGATAGTAAGTCTTTGATCGGTCTTCACAGTTTTCCTCCCTGAAAAGGCCCCGGCCCGGCGAAAGCCTCAGTTCTATGATTCCGACGGTTACATAACCGATACCACCTTTGACTTGCCTGTAGCTCGGCCGCGGTGCAAACACACATCGCCGCCGTTTCTCTTCTTTATCGGCCTCTTGGCTCGCGACTTTAGCGGAACTACTCAGCAGCGTGCCAAAAAATGCCCCGTCACCGATGGCGATCCGGATGCTGCCGAGCTGTTTGACCCCGTACGTCACGTCTCCTGCTTTGAGTGCTTTGTCGCTCATCCGGGTTGCAGCCTCCCTGAATCGCGGTTTCAGCAAGTCACACGCCGAGCGGCACCGTTTCCTGCCTCTGTCTGAGCATCTCTGCGGCCACTTTCTGGCTCAGTGAATTCTCCCAGAGCTTGCTTATCTGCCGCTCTATGTACTGCTGCTGGTTCTCCTCGAGGAGTTTTCGGCACTTCTCATCGACGACCGGCCTGATCTCGAAAGCGCCGCCGGCGCCGAACTTGATGTGCTCCGTGTCGCGTAGAACCAGCCGCCGGCTTCGAACGTGCTCGTCAATCGCATCGTTCACCAGGCTGGAGAACTCGCGGACTTCCAGCTCTTTGGGGACAAACTCGGGATGGTCCACGTTGATGATGTTCTGAATGAGGACTTTTTGTCGTGCCTGCGAGAACTCGACGATCTTGGTCAATATTTCCGTGATGTTGTCGGTCACCAGTGACATCAGATCCATACGCGGTCCTTCCTGTTCGTGTCCCGCTGTTCGCGAATCGACTTTACGCGCGCATCCGGCGTTCCGGCGCAAAACTGGGAAAACGCGGAAAAGTCAATTTGTGGAGGGCGAGACTGCATTTGTCATCCTTGATCCTTTTGTCCCTTCCGTGGACTTCACAGTAAACTGAAAGCAAAATGATAGAGAAAGACGCCATTCTTGCTCTTGCCGTTCCTTTTTGGAATCAATCGGTCGCCTTGTACGTCAAGTTCCCGGATCGTGTCCCTCGGCCTTCTTCTTGCTCAAAAGCGTTCGTATTTCCAGAAGAGTCTTCGTTTTCCGGAGCTGCATGATTTCCGATAATCTCTCGAACACGGACTCGTCATAGAGTCGATGTCCCCCCTCGGTCCATTTGGCCTCGCGGATGAGGCCCATGATCGTGTAGTTGTGGATCGTTTGTCGCGAGAAGGGGGTATAGTCCACCAGCTCGCCGATTCGATAGAGCTTGGTGGGTACGTGCAGCATGTCGTTCTTAGTTTCTTGTTGCATTGCCTGAGTTCTCTTGAAGATTCAGTCCGTCACGTTCCATCGCCGGCACACACGGCCTTGACCGGCGAAAAGCGGGTTGGATGTCCGACACGGCGTTCCTTTCAAGTCTCTCATCCATTCCAGCCCAGGTTTTTCGCTCCCGTTCTCGCTCGCCAGGCTGAGCCACACGTTACGAGCAGCCATATCCCTTAACAAAGCCACAATGTATTTTACGTTTTGTAAAATGTAAAATACATTTTTGCCTCAGTGTCAACTTTTTTCAAGAAAAATTTGCGAAAAACCTGTTTTCTCTGCTTCTTTTTGTTATCGGTCTTATTTACGGCGATGCGCCTGTGGGAACGACCGGGGTCGGCCACCTGTATTGTGAGGTTTCGCCGGGCCCGGACGGAGTAGCCGCAAGCCTGAACCTTTGTCCGTATCGATACCCGATCAGCTATGAAGGGGGCTCGCCCGTTCGGAATTTGCCGGCGGTTTTTACCAAATGCCGCCCGGCAAATATCCGATAGAAGAGAAAGAGAGAGCGCGATACGGCGCGGAATCACATGGTTTGGAAAGAAGGGTACCGCTTTCGAATTATGAACGAGACCGACGAGAGTCCGGAAAAAAAGGCTGGGAATTCTGATAGGGGCATTTCAGTGCTTGATCAGATAACGCCCCTGGCCCGGCAAATAAACTGCCTCGATATCGACCGGATTGCCGAGGTATGTGTCAAGAGCATCCCCAGGCTGGTTGGTGCGAGCTTCGCCTCGCTGTACATCCTTGACGAGACGAACAACATGCTGCACTTGTACAAACACAATCACCCTTTTCCCATCAACAAGATCGTCTCGCTCAATCAAAAGCCGACGCCCCTGATGGTCATGGCGGCCAGAAGCAGAGAGCTTATACTGGTGGGCGATATAGACACCCACAAGAAGCCGGTCATCAAGAAATCACAAAGGGTCTTCGCCGGCAACTACCAAACCAACAATTGTGCCATCGTGCCTCTGATCTGCCAGGACAGGGTGGTCGGCGTGCTCAATTTGGCCGACAAGGCGGGCGGCGACCAGTTTGAGTCGGGAGACATCGCGCTGATCGAGCTGTTCAGCCAGTTGGTCGGCGCGTCCATCGGCAACATAAAGCTGTTCGAGAAGATACAGCGCCAAGCCACCATGGACGGGCTGACCGGTCTGGCGAATCACAAGACTTTTTACGAAATCCTCGAAAAGGAGCTGTGGCGCGCCCGGCGATACGGCGGGCGAATCTCGCTCATCATGGTCGATGTGGATAATCTGAAGAGAATCAACGATGCCCACGGTCACAGGGCCGGCGACAAGGTCATCCGTGAAATCAGCAGAAGAATAAAGGAGTGCATTCGGCAGATCGATACGGCCGCACGGTACGGCGGTGACGAGTTCGCGGTCATTCTGCTCAATACATCCCTCAGCGACGCCGCCGTCGTTGCCCAGCGTATGGTCGATGCCGCGGCCGGTTCTCCGATAGTGTGGAACAAGGAGCAGATACCCCTGTCCATCAGCGTCGGTCTCGGCCAGTACGATGCCGACACGACGCCCGAGGACATCACGAGCCGGTCCGACCAGGCCCTTTACACGGCTAAACAGGCCGGCAAGAACACCGTAAGGATATTCGAGCCTGTAACGGGGCGGGGGTAATCTCCTAACGCCGTTTCCCTGCACAAGCCTGACTGTTTTTCGCTTTGCATTCACTCAAAGCTGCTCTCCGTTCAGAGAGTTGAAGCGGGCGAGAAAGACTATGGAGGGGTAAAACAGGGGACAGGCGGATTACAGGAGCATCAGCGGCGCCATTCGGCTTTGCGGACCATCAGAGGCGGCATTTGCTGCGGGCTGACTTTCCGGCGGACCGGGTCGATGCAGCTTCGGCTGCTGGGATACCAGCAAATCGTAAACAACGCGGGCTTCAAGGCTAATCTGTTCTTTTTCAATCTGGCCGACATCATAGTCCACTTCTCCGTCAACAGGGCGGAACCAACCGCACCCTCCTCCTATCGGACAATTCTCGCGTCAACTTTCGGCAATTGCCTCGAAACCTCGCATAGTTGTGTTTGCCGCTAAACGATGCCCCATAAACATAGGCGGGATCGCATCGGGAGCGGCGGGGGAGATCGGTTAACTTAGCCTTCTCTGATCCGGCCCCAGTTGGCCGGCTGGTGGTCAAGCTCGAGCACCTCGATACGGCTGATAAGCCACCTGCCGTCGGGCTGCTTTTGCAGCGTAAGTCTCGATTTTGTCATGAGAAATGATTTGTAGTTCTGGGAGATGTAGCTGCCCTTGTCGAACGTCAGAATGGTAAACAGGCTCGCCGTGGCCTTCGGTGCGGCTACCTCAACCAGCACACCCTGTCTCGTGTGCTTCACAACCAGAGGCGGTATCAAGACCCTCCGGCAATGGTCAAGCAATTGTGCTTTCGTGCCGTGAAACGAGTCACTGTAGTTGTCGGCGAGGACCTGCCCTATGGCACTGCAATCCTCGTCTTTTACGGCTCGAACGGCTTTGTCGATCGTGGCGTTGATTTTCTCTAAATCAGTCGGCACGAGCGCGTCCAAGCCGAAGCCCGCCCCGGCCAAAAAGACCGGCACCAGCAGTTGCCACCACCGGCGTTTTTCGGGGAAAACGCTGCGGAACGTCAGCATTCCGAACAACACCAGTACGGCGGCACCACTGAGCGTATAAGGCTGCTCAAAGATATCGAACATCTTGGCTACCTTCGCGGCTTAGGGAGTATAGCCTAGCCTCTGTGCATGAATTCGAGGTCATCGCGTTCATCGGCGGCAGGCGTGAAATTGAAGACGCTCGTATC
>DATKWR010000029.1:0-3263 GCA_035529475.1 Sedimentisphaerales bacterium
TCTCTGGCTTTCTTCACCTCACGCAACCACTTACCAGCGTCGGTTGCCGCAAACGCCTTGACTTTCTCTCGACCGTTTTCCATTGCCAGAATACGAGTCAGCACTTCTTTATTTGCATCTAGCTTGGCACGCATGCCGTCCAGCACGGTCATCATCACGTCATACTGGTTCTGCGTACTTGTAAGGTCCAATTGTCCCATTTCGTCTCCTCACCTGAGCATGTTCACTATACCCAGCAGAATGGCAATGACCGTAAGCACATAAGTCAATGCCACGCTGGCTTGCGACGCCTTGCCCCTTAGCTCCGCTCGCGATTCTTTCAAGTCGTTTATTTCTTTCATCACGAACGAATGTTCAGCCCGCGTGATGAACTGCGTCGCCTGTTCTTTCAGTTGCTCCCTGAACTCATTCATACCTTCGAGACGCCTGTCCATGATCTCACGCGACAGATTCAGGGCCTCCTGGGCAGCGCGAAGTCGTTCTTCCAGGCGCACAACCTTTTCTGCCAATGGTTCATTGTCGCTTCGCTCCGACATCATGTAGCAATCATCTCGTCTAGTATTTATCCACTCCCTCGATTCTCGCCGGGAAAAACACCGCCTGCAATCGCACTCCATAGTAGACGAGCGCCCGTTTCCATGCAGCCTGTCGTTCATTCATGGCCAAAGCAGCCCTGAAAATCGCGTCGGCCATAAATGGGCTGCACTTACCGCTACTACGTAACTCATCGTGCAGCACAACTTCCTTTTCGCACTCCCGCAAGAGCCACTTTGCCAGCCATCGCAGACCCCAAGGAGCAGAAATCATGTCGGTGACTCTACCCTTCGGAATACAAATGTAGATTCCGAGCCATGCGTCTTCAAACACCAGCGGCTCAGTCAGTCGATACTGCAGCCGGCCCCAACGGGTCGTGCCCGTCGGCTCCATTTTCAACGGCGTGGTGAATTGCATCGTTCTCGTCTCGCGGTCATCGTTTTCCGCTCCACACAATCGCCTCGGATGTATCGGCGTCAAAGCTGATTGCGTCTATACTGCCTTTATGATGGGCGGAAATAACAAACGGCTCGCTTCCTTCTTTCGGCATCGTCGACACGGCAGCCGCGATTGCATCGGTGATCGTCGTAGCCAATACGCCTACGTGCAAATTGGTTCGCCACGATCGCGCCCCCTTGCTCCGAGGCGGAACCAGGTACGACAAGTCAACGTCCCAATGTCGCAGGCTGTTATTCATTGTTCTTCGGCCGGGCGAATCGAGCCTTGATCGGTATCTCTCCGATCAACGGCAGGCGGGGGATGAACTCGAAGTACCCCTGCGCCAGCGCAGCGTCTAGCTCGGGTTCAATCTTGGTCTCCAGGATGACCGTGAGCTTGCGAACCAGAGCCCGGACGTCGTTCATCGTCCGCTTCACCTCGTCCATCGCGCCGTCTACTGCCGGCCTGATTCGCTCTGCTTTGGCCATGATTCACTCCCTAAACTGCTTGCAAGAACCGACTCTCGTCCAAGTGCCTCGTGTCCGTGGTCGTGAGGATTGCATACATGCCGTAAGGCAGGTATATCTTCGCTAGGCTCAGGAGGCCGAAGCCACCCTCTTTCTTGCAATCCGGGTGCGGTTTGTAGCCCCAGTCGAGACCCCAAGTGTTGTCGTAGATCCCCTGTTCGTAGTTCTCCAGTTCGTAGAACGTGATTGCGTGTCCACGATACCCGGCACACACCGGGATGTCAGACAGCAGCAGAGTACGAAACGCGCCCAAAGTCTGTAGTCGGAAGAACTCTTGCCCCTTGTAAGCCCTGGCGGCTTCCCGCTCTTCCTCCGTCGGCGCTCGGATACCTCTACTAAACGGACGCACCGACATGGGGCAGCAGCCATCTTCGCGAATAGAAATGAGATTCGCGGCCAGGGAACTGCCCCGGTCTTGCCCGCCGCCCACGTCTTTCTGCGCGTAGTTGTAGAGCCAGTTGAACCACACCGGCCGTTGGTTCTCTCGCCTGCGAACGTCCAGGATCTCATTCAGCGCACTGGCGCTAGCACACGATCCGTGACCGTTCTGGTCGATCTGCCAATCCACTCGCTTGCTGCCTCGCACCCGACTCGGGTCGGCCAGCAATTCGCGGCAATAGTCTTCAGGGAACACCTCGAAGCCCGGTTGCTCTTCGAGGAACCCGCACTCGCTGCCCGGCAATTCAACGCCGTAGGTCAACCCGCTTCGCAAGTGCGCGGGTAACTCGGGCGAACCGATGCGATCGGGGATAGTCAGGTCGGTGTCAGGTCGCATGAGTAGACTCCTTGGATTCGGCGAGTAAATTGGCGGTAGATATCCTCGGGAGGATCATCATCACCCACCGCCTAGGTAACAGCATCGTTTGAACTTTATTCCGGAGCCGCAAGGGCATGGGTCGTTACGGCCTACACGTTTCTCCTGCATTTGAATAGGCGTAGGCTGCAAGAACATTTGTTGTAAAAACTGCCGGCTACCCGGAGGCAATTCAAAAAACGCCTTTGCTATCTCTTCGCCGACGAATATCTCGCCTGTCCTTATATCCATCACCCACCGCCTTTCTGAATCATCTCGATAGCCGCGGCCCCGGTCGCCGGCAGCGGCTCAACGAGATCGTATGCTTCGACCGAACCAAACGGCTCGGCGTCCACGATTATTGCCGGATGCTTGATTCCGCGTTGCTGGAGAGCCTGGAGATACGGCTGGAGTTGTGGCACAGGAACCTCCGATGCATTCAATTGGTTCGGGTCCGCCACCCGGTATGTCTCTGGCGTGTATCCTCGGGAATCCTTCCATAGATCCAAGGCCGCCAAGACCTTGGCTTGCTCCGGTGTCGGGAGCGGGGTCGATCGTTCGATGATCACCACTATGTGTCTGGCCCCCGGTGGCGGCGGGGGCGGAATAGGGTCCGGATCAGGATCGGGATGAGGCCCGTCGCCGCCTACCTCGACGGGAATCACGATCACCGTTGGCTTCGTATCCGTGCCGATGGCTAGGGCTAAAACGTGCAAGCCATCGGCCGTGGGCTCGAACCACACGAATTGCCCGCCGTGTGGCCCCGGGGTCAGCGTGACGCGGCAAGTTGCCGGCGAGGCGACCACCGCTACCCTGCCGAGGTCGTTCGCCTGTAACCCGTCGACGCGAAACAACGACGGCCAGCCGGCCACGACCTTGTGGGGTGGCGACTGTATTGTCACCTCACCCCAGGCATGTGTTGCGCAGAGGATCCCGAGAATCGGCACGATGACCAGCCAGAAAAGCCAGTC
>DATKWR010000030.1:0-2123 GCA_035529475.1 Sedimentisphaerales bacterium
GGAGATACAGGTCAGCGATTCGCATGGCCGGCCGGGCCTGAGCAACAAAGGCACCGCCGGGGCAATCTATGACTGCCTCGCCCCGACCAGGAATGCAGCCAAACCCACCGGCCAGTGGAACACGTGTCAGATCACCTGCCAGGACAATCTGATCAAAGTGGTGCTCAACGGCGAGCACATAATCGACATGGACGTGGACCGTTGGACGACCGCCGGCCGGAATCCGGACGAAACAGCCAACAAGTTCAAGGACGCCGCCATCAAGGACTTCTCCCGCGTCGGCCACATCGGGTTGCAGGACCACGGCCGACTGGTCTGGTATCGCAATATCCGAGTGAAGCGAATCTGAATCGACATTGACAGAGTGAAAGGGAAAATCTAACGTGAATTTCACGGGAGGAAATCGCAATGCAAAAAACTCTGATGGTATTGACAACCGTTGCTCTCTGCGCCGCTCTGCACGGCTGCGGAGGTTACACGGGGACAGCCGTGAAGGATAACGGCTGTTACAACCTGAGTCCCGACAAGTACGGAGTCATCCTGAAGGCCCCGTGCGGCAAGACGGTGCTTCGCTACATGACCAAGAAGCCCATGAAGACAAATCTGGCGGCCAACAGTGTCTGCTGCTTTCACCCGCTCAACACTCCCGCCGGCGAACGGCTGACGGACCTGGCACCGGGCGACCACCATCATCACCGCGGTGTCTTCCTTGCCTGGCACACGATGGATTTCCGGGAAGAGGCGGATTTCTCGGCCTTCGGCCCCACGGGTCCGACGCATGGGCAAAACATCTACCGAGCTGACTTCTGGGGCTGGGGCGAATTTGCGCCCACGCAAGGCAGGGTCATCGAGAATCGTAAGATCGAACTCGTCAAGGCCGATGCCGAGCGGGCGGAGCTGGCGATTCACAACGACTGGACAATCAAGGATCGCGTGGTGATCGTCGAGAAGACGACTGCGAAGGTTCGCAAGCAGGATGGGGTATATGTCATTGATCTCGACTATCGGCTGACTCCGAGTCTCGATTTGACTTTGAATCATACGGCTTTCGGCGGGTTCTGTGTGCGGGCAAGGAACGACGGCGACTCCTACTACGCCACAGCCGAAGGAAAGGTCAAGCTGCCCGACCCGCACTATTCGGTTCCGGAGTTGAACTGGCCCGCCAAGAGGTGGTACGCCTACACGATCGAGCTCGAAAACGGCCGGACCATCGGTGTCGGCACGATTGATCATCCAGACAATCCGCCTTCGACCTGGCACAATCCGCGATACGTCTGGATGGTGAATCCGTGTATCGTTGCGCCCGGGCCTGTTCAGGTGGCGAAAAGCAAGACACTAAGACTTCGCTACCGTTTGGTGGTGCACGACGGTCCGACGCCCACCGATCTGCTTAACAAACTCTCCTCGGTCTGGTAGGCGGTTTGCCTGAGCATCATCAGCAAGAGCACGTATGCGCATCGCATAGCTGCAGTCTGTTCCACCTCTTATGGACTCGGGAAGAACGGAAAAAGTTCCCGAATCTCTTGCGTTGACGGACGACGGCCATATTCGCAGATTTCAAACACCTCGGCATATTTGATCTTCTTGGCTTGCTCCTGTCCATACCAATCGGTAAGCTCTTTACGGAATCGATCAGCGGTATTCGCAAAACGACGATCAAAGTTTCTACGGACCTCCTGCTCGCGAGCCTTTCGCTTGGCGGGATCGTCCTGCGGATACAGACGCTCATTTCCGTTACAACCACCTTCCAATGTCTGCGATGCAAGGGCAAGGGCCGCATCCAATTTCTTTTCGATCACTGAATCGATACCTATGGCGATGTCCGCGGCGAACGGATTTGGCTTCTGGAACCGATCCTCGTAGAACAAGAACACGGGATTACGTCTGAGGTAGGGTACGTCCGGACAGAAGAATGGCACCGTGACCATGTAACCGGCATCCTGGACCAGGATCGCCGCATAGCGATGGTCCGGATGGTAGTCGTTCGGACGATGGCACATGACAATGTCTGCGCGCCACTCGCGGATCAGGCGCACAAAGGTTCTGCGGTTTTCGAGGGTCGGCATAATCTCGCCGTCGTGAATGTCCAGGACTTCGGTTTCGATACCGAAGATCTCGGCACA
>DATKWR010000031.1:0-12363 GCA_035529475.1 Sedimentisphaerales bacterium
CTTCCGGCCAGCTCCGTGCATCTCGCCAGGTAGTCTCTGAAAAGAGCCTCGCTCTGAATGCGAGTACTTTCCGGATCAGCCGGCCCGTCAAATGACTGCTGAAATTCTTCCCTGGCAAGTACTGCGCAGTGCGTTTCGAACGATACAAGCAACTCTGCAAAATTGGACATCGTATCGACTGAAGAATAAGCACAGACTCCGGATATCGTGACTACAAGAGTATTATACGAAAAGCCGAGAGCTTGGGAAACAACCATCCTGCAATAAAGGGGCGTGTCGCAGGAACTTTCTCAAGACGGACAAATCGCTGAAGCCTGGTTCAGGTCAATTCGCCAAAGCAGAATTTACCGTTGCTCATAAGTACTTCACCGTCAACAGAGATGGTCGGGTTTTTGATGACACCGTCCACATGGGCCTTGCTGTCCCATGCGGCGCCGGTTTTGGCCGGGAAGGGGCTGCCGAAGGCGACATGCACGCCGGGGAATTTCTCGTCCTGGAGCAGGTTGTAGATCAATTCGGTCAGACCGACATTGGTGCCGATGGCAAATTCACCCATCCTGTTGCTGTTTTCGTCGGTCTCGAAGATGTAAGCCACAAGCTCCCGGCGGAGGGTCTCATTGCTACATTGAAGGCTTTCTTTCACAGCCCTGCCTTCCACAACTTTGATTGTAACGGGAGTACGCTCGACGGAACCGTATTTCTCCGTAAAGAAGTCACCGAGACAGCCGTCAATTACGACGGTGCCGTTGGCGTTGGCCGGGGCGGTGAAGACCTCCCCGTCGGGAAGGTTCTTCCAGAAGCCGGGGGTGATATCGCCGTCGCTGATGATCCATTTCAGCTCGGGGCTGAGTTTCGCCGCGAAGTCGCATCCGTATTGGGTCACGACCCTGATTGTGTGGGCGTTGCGGACCTTCTCATAAACCAGCCTGCTCACCCGTTGAATCTCTTTGTAATCGCTGCACATCCCATCTTTCATAATCTGGGCAGTGATCCCGATCATGTGGGCATGTCTGAGCTTTCGGTTGGCCTCGATCGCCTTGAGCATCGGCTTGCGAAAGCTCTGGAGCTCTCCTTTGGCGCCCTGGCCGGCATAGATGCTCACATCCGCTGCTTTGAGGGCATCTTCGATAACTTGCGGGAAATCAATGGGCCTTTCGCCGAAGTCCTCCATCACGAAGAATTGAGTTTCGCCGCCGATCCTCTCTATCGCGCTATTGAGGGCCGAACCGATTTCAACCGTCTCTGTGTCCGTAATAACGGCGGACCTCTCTCCCGCCTTGACTTTCAGGCAATTCTCCACCGCTTGCTTCACGCCTTGTTCGATTGTTCCCATAGATAAGCGAAGTCTGGTTTGAGTGAATGCCTGACTCCCATGTCTTTGATCTTTCAGAACGAACTTTGAGTTTAGCAGCCGGTATTATACGTGGGCCGAGGTTTCAAAACAACCACCAATCGCCCCCACGGGGCAGATGAACCGTGCCGTGCGCGTGGGGGCCGAAGGATGTTTTGGCTTGACAGCGGTGATTGCCTCATAGGCAGCGCTTCCTGAAGCTGTACTCAAATGGGGATCTCGCAAATGTAGGGGATGGTCTGCGGTCCTTCGGGCAGCACGCAGATTGACGCGGTCCGCCCAAGCTTCCGCACCAACTCTCCAACGGTGGCCTCGATGTTATGGCAAGGTTTGAGCAGAGCGCCGATAATCTGTTCATCCCGCAGATTCTCGCTGTAGAAATACACGTCCGCCTTCTGCAATATCAGGGCCTGAATCTGCACCTGCCACATGTCCTGCACCGAAAAACCAGGTGCGCGAACGGTCTCGAGCAGATGTTCGGGGCTCTTCGCCTTGCGCAAGAGGCGAGCGTACTGGCCGTGGTCGGGTATTCCATCCCAACACTCCGCAGCCATGATGATGCTACCGCCTTTCTTGACAATTTGAGAAGCCGCGCTTATTCCTTTGATGGATTGATAGACGTTCAGGTCGAGCGGGTAGCCCGAGTTGGTGGTAATCACGATGTCGTAGGGCTGCTTTACGGGGACCATCGCGGTTTTCTTCGCAAACGCGCAGCCCTCCTCGTGCGCCTGCACAAGGTCTCCTGCGAATACGCCCGTGATCTGTTTGTCTCGATTAAGTGTCACGTTCAGCAGGAAGACCGGCGGCACCATGGATGCGGCTTCGAGGATCTCTTCCCAGGCGGGATTACCATGCGTTATGCCCCAGTTTGCCCCGGGATCGTCAAGATGGGCAACGCTGTGATTTCTCAGCACGGTTTCGAGAAGGGCCAGGCCCGGCATACAGGCTTTTCCGCCGCCCGAAAAGCCGGCGAAAAAGTGAGGCTCAATGAAGCCCGTCAGAATCCGCACGTCGCATTCGATGTACTCTTTATGAAGCCATATTTCATTGCCGCTGCGGGTGGTTCCCACGCAAGCGTGCGCGCCGGGGTCGAGCGCGTCATTCTGCACGATTCGAAACCGCTCCACGATCTGATCGCCGAGCATCGTTCGCAGCTCCGGTTCTGTATTAGGCCGGTGTGTTCCGGTTGCATTTAGCAGAACCAGATGGTCGTCCCGCACGTGGTCGAGCTCAGCCAGCAGGGCTGGCAGAATGATTGGGTAAGGAGTCGGGCGAGTGATATCATTGAATACCACGCTTACCTTGTCGCTGGAACGCACCACGTCCCTCAGAGCTTGTGAGCCTATGGGCCGGCGCAATGCGTCCCGCACGGACTGGGCTGGCTCTGCAAGCCCCGGCGCATATTCAGGCTCCACCAATGCCGGATCCAAATCGTCCGGCAGGCGGACCTCCAGGCCTTTCTTGCCGTATGCCAGCCGTATCTTCATTCGCAGCACTCCACCGTAAGGTGTCCCTGACGGGACTATGGAACGTTCCTGATGGTTTCGAGGCGCCCATCCCTCGCCGCTCTCAGGATAGGTCCCATGTATTCGTCCACCATCTCGGCGGCCAGCGGCACCGGCATATTCTGCAATTTCATTTTGAGTTGTGGATTCTTCGCAGCGGTCAGCGCGCGGTCGATGTGCCGGTTGCTGAATCCTTCGACGTCGGCAAGCCGCGTGGGAAGGCCCGTCCTGCGAGCCAACTCGAACATCGCTTCCGCAACGGCGACGCCGAGGTCTCTGCCATGAAGACTCTTCACATCGGCGCTGAGTAGCCCGGCCTGCCGGTAAATTCCGGCGACCAGCCGCAGCGGCTCTTCGATGGCGGGGGCGAAGAACACCGTGTAGTACGGATTCAGGATGGCGCAGGCTCGACCGTGAGTGAGTATATCGACGAGAGAGAAGCTTGTCAGGTGTCCTCCGTTCGTCCCGCCGATCATGATGGCGTATCCGCCCAAATCCGTGGCTAAGCAGAGTGCGTTGCGGGCCTGCTTGTTGTCCGGATTCTCGACGACTTGCAGCAGGCCCCTGACGGCAAGCGAGATGCAGACGCCGGCTACTTCTTCGATTTTTGCATAGGAGGGTTTACCGGCAGCGCCGTACAAAACCTCAAGGGCATGAGAAACCCCATCCAGGGCCCCGTCGATTGTGAGGGACGTGGGCGCTTTGTATGTCACCTCATAGTCGAAGGCCGGATGGGCCGGCACGATGGCGTCATCGACAATCAGCTTCTTCTGTCCCGTCGAGGTGTCCGTGACGTTTGAATACTTGGTCAGGTGCGCCGCGGAGCTTGCAGCGGTTTGAATGGCCACGTGGGGCAGAAGTGATTTGCCGCTATCTTTCAGGGCTTCGGTGACTAAGCCCACGCCGAAATAGCCGTCAACCGGGTCGTCCAATGTCATAAGGACCTCTGCCGCTTTGACGGCATCAATTGTGCTGCCGCCGCCGAAACTGATTACGACGTCGGGGTCGGCCTTTTTGAGTTCATCAGTGATTCGAAACAGGTCCTCTCGCGGGCAATTCGGTCTTGCTCCTTTGATCTCGGCCACAAGCTCGACGCCGGACCTGGACAGCGAGTCTCTTATAATCTCAACGAAGCCGTCACTGCCCGCGAACGAGCCGCGCACCAATGCGGCTTTCTGTCCGGCCGCGATGACCCGCCCCCCAACGTCGGCCAAAACCCCCGGCCCGGCCAGATAGAAATCACCCTTGAACTCGTGCAGTAAGGCTCGCGCTTTGTCAAAATCGCCCATCACTTTCCTTTCCTTGCAACAGCCTCAACAAAGGCTCAGTTCATTTCAAATCCGCCGTCAACGTTCAGTGTCTGGCCCGTGATATAGTCCGAGTCGGGCGAACAGAGAAAAGCGACAGCCGAGGCCATATCTTCGGGGCTGCCGGCTCGTCCGAGCGGGATTTTTGCGATGAAGTCCTCCATGAATCGACCCGGGGCGGTGCCAAACACTCGAGCGTAATCGGCGTCGAGCTGCTCCCACATCGGAGTGTGGACGACGCTGGGAGAGATCGCATTGACGTTGATGTTATAGGCTTTGAAAGTCAGGGCGGCCGACTGCGTAACGCTGATGATGCCCGCTTTGCTGGCGGCATAGGCGACCTGCAGAGCGCGCCCCCGCCGGCCTGATATCGAAGAGAAGTTAACAATCTTTCCATAGCTTCGGTCCGCTTTTCCAGCCTTCTTGATCTCGTCGGGGACCTGCTTTATCATTTGTGCCCCAACCGCCTGAATGCAAAAGGTCGTGCCCTTGAGGTTGGTGTCGATGATGCGATCCCAGTCATCCTGCGTTAACTCCAGGAACGGCTTGGTCTGCGCCACGCCGGCGACGTTGACCAGAATATCCACCCGCCCGAACTCGCCGACCGTTCTATCGACCAGAGGTTGGATTTCCGCAACGTTCGCGACATCGATGCACTGGGCTATCGCGCGCGGACCCGCCGCATGGATTTGCTCTGCGGCCTGCTCCGCCTTGCTCTCGTTAATATCGGCGACGACGCAGGCGGCCCCCTCGCGGGCCAGGCGAAGCGCCACGGCCTTGCCAATTCCCTGACCCGAACCCGTAACGATGGCTACTTTTCCGCTCAGCCGTTGTTCCATGACATGATGTCCTCGTTACTCATTGATAATAATTGTGTTCTTTCACCGGTTGCTGCCGAATACGTCATTTGCCACTTCGCAAAGATAGTGCGTAATACGGTCTTGGTACTGTCTGTAGAAGTCCGCCGGCAAATCGTAGAATTTCTCGCGGTGGATAAATTGCCCGTTTTCATCACGCCGGCCGACTGTCGCAAAGTTGTAGTAGTGAAAAACCGCATGGTGGGGCGACTGCGTTTGATCCTCGCTACCCTGGTATTTACGCAGGCAGCCGGCGGCAAAGGCAGAGCCGGCCTCGGCCTCCCGGCTCGCATAATCGATCGCATCGTCCCACCAGAAACGAAACCGCCCCGGATCGAAGTCGTTCAGCACCTCGGCGAAAATCACTTGCAAGGCAGGGGATACTTTGAAATGGAGTCGGCCGGCCACAGCACGACCGATGGCCTTTCGCGTCTCTGCGCTGAGGTCGTCGCCCGAATGACAATCCAGAAGCACCCCGTGCTCGCCGGCGATGTGGTGGAGTCCCCGGATTCTCTGCTCCAGACCCGTCAGGCCGTCCGGTCCCCTGTAGTCCAGCTCCTTCTCCACGCCCAGATTGGGTGCTACATGCGTCAGTGGTACCTGGCGGCGTTGACATTCAAGAATTAAGAACATCAGCTCGGTTCGTGTGGTCAGACATGCAAACGCATCCAGGCCCGTTGGTATCTCGTCGATACTGAGCTCCAGATCGAAAGGCGCCCCGTCTCTTACAGAACGGATATGGCGGGCCAAATCTTCCACGGCATCCAACGCCGACCAGTACTTGCCCACAAGGCGTCCCATCGTCGCCTCATCCAATCCATACGCTTCTGCTCCGGATTGCCGGCCTCGGCGGTGATAGGCAACGATTTCCTTTCGTTGTCCCGGATCGTGAATAAGCTTTTCGAGATATTGCCGGGCGGCGATGTCTGAGCCGACGCTCATCGCGCCATAATCCAGAAGATCCGATACATCCAGCGTGAAGAATGTGTAAGGGGCAACCGCTTCTATGACGTGCTTGGCGCGGGAGATTTCATCATGGCCGCGTCTGATGGTGATGTGGTCCGCGTCGGCGCCGAAGGGCAGGCAGGACGGCATCTTCAATGCCTCCAGCACGCCG
This sequence comes from Sedimentisphaerales bacterium, assembly GCA_035529475.1. Lineage (GTDB taxonomy): Bacteria > Planctomycetota > Phycisphaerae > Sedimentisphaerales > Anaerobacaceae. Next base: position 6,138 of record DATKWR010000031.1, read on the forward strand.
GCGACCCAGAGTCCTTCAAACGTGCTGCCAGTGTGTCCTTCCTGAACTCGCCCGAAATTCGCCATGTAATTGAGGCGCGGGGACCGGCCAGCCAATATGTCTTCCAGCAGGTTGACCTCGCGGACCGAGTTCTGGATCGGATTCGCTTGGAAATTGCCGCTATCCATTGCCCGCCAGACCCCGGGCCACGCGGTTGTTGTCATCCGCGAGCCAATACCGAGTCGAGCAGTCGCGCCAAGGGCCTTTGGGCCTTTGTCCGGCCTGATTTGAGAGACATAGTGCCTGATAGTGCTTGTGTTCGCCTCATGAGCGACTACGTTCGTTCCATTCGTGAGAAGCCGCGTCCCAATCGGCTCAGCCGGCGGTGTGTCGGCGCAGCCTCGCCCGAGGGCAATGAATACATGTTGACCATCCGCAAGCTCCGCCAGAAAGACAAGGCTGCCCCCAGATTCGGCGGCGGAACCGGCATAGGCCAGACACCGTTCGTCATCGAGCCACGAAAGTCCCTTTCTCATCGCCTGCGCCGCCGACTCGAAGTACGACTCGTCCAGTGCAGAAATGCTCTTCCAGGCGCCGGCAGGCTCCCACGTCCCGGTGTCAAGCACGGCGGGATTCTTGCACGGGTCTATTTCTATCGTGCCCAATCTCATAAATCCATTTTCGATTGCCGATTGCCGAATGTCGACTGAAAAAGCGAAAAATCGAAAAGCGAAAATCATAAATCCCGCTCTTCACGCCGGGCGTACACGCGACGGCTGCTGAGTAACAGGTTCCCTCGGACGGGTATTTTGCTTCATAAAGAGGTTGCTCACGGCGAGAAGATAGAATATAAACTTATCGCAATACTGTGCGATACAGCGATGTCCCTGTGTCTAATCGCCGAGGATAGCGACATGCAAACGGCCAAAGAACCACAAGCCGGCAATACTCGCGATGCAACCGCGTCACCGGGCAGTGATTCATTCGCAACCGAGCCGCCGAAGACGCTGGGCGCGACGCTTCTGAAACTTGGTCCCGGGATGATTATCGCCGGTTCGATCGTCGGCTCGGGCGAATTGATCGCCACGACGAAAGCGGGGGCCGAGGCGGGTTTCTGGCTGCTGTGGCTGATCATCATCGGCTGTGTCATCAAGGTTTCCACACAGATAGAGTTCGGCCGGCACGCCATCACGTGGGGGCAGACGCCGTTGAAAGCCCTCAACGGCCTGCCGGGACCGCGGGTCAGAGTCAATTGGCTTCTGTGGTACTGGCTGATTATGACGGCGATGGTGATTTCTCAACAAGGCGGCATCGTCGGAGGCGTCGGACAAGCCTTGGCGATCACCCGGCCCATCACAAAATACGGTGCCGAATACAACCGCGTGCACGACGAGCTGGTCAAGGCCAGGATCGAGCAGGCGGTCGCCAGGACACGAGAGGCCGGCAGCGAAGAGATATCAAAACAACAGCAGAAGATTGACTTGCTGACGGCACAGATCGAGTGGATGCCGGAATCGGGGGATGCCTGCCTGTGGGCGGCCCTCCTGGCGGTTGTGACCGCTGTCCTGCTGTATTTCGGCCGGTACCGGCTCATACAAGTCGTCGCCACGGTGCTGGTGTCCGTCTTTACGCTCGTGACGATAATGACTCTGATCATGCTGCAAGCCAAGCCCGAATGGGCCATTCGAGGTCACGAGCTTGCAAGAGGATTGAGCTTTCGCCTACCTCCGGCCGGCGCGGCCCTCGCCGCCAATCCCGTTGCGACGGCCCTGGCCGCGTTCGGTATCATCGGCGTTGGGGCCGCCGAGCTCATCATGTATCCCTATTGGTGTCTTGAGAAGGGCTATGCGAAATTCACGGGCCCGCGGGACGGCACGGCGCAATGGACCCGGCGGGCCCGCGGCTGGCTCCGCGTGCTGCACATCGATGCATGGCTGTCCATGGTGCTCTACACGTTTGCGACGGCGGCGTTCTACCTGCTTGGGGCGGCGGTCCTCTGGCGTGCTGCGCTCAATCCCGCAAAAGGAGAAATGATCCGAACACTTTCGCAAATGTATGTCCCGGTGTTTGGCGCCTGGGCGCAACCCGTGTTCCTGTGCGGCGCATTCGCGGTCCTGTACTCTACGTTTTTCGTTGCCGCCGCCGGGAACGCTCACATGGTCGCCGATGCCCTGGGCCTGTTTGGCCTGACCGACGGCTCGGAGGCGACAAGACTGAAATGGGTGCGACGGATCAGTGCCATCTGGCCCCTGCTGGCGGCGGTTGTTTACATACTGGTTCGCCGGCCGACGGCCATGGTGCTTGCCAGCGGTACGGCCCAGGCCATCATGCTGCCGATGCTGGGTGCCGCGGCTTTGTACTTTCGATATCGGCGCAGTGACCGGAACCTGCGTCCCGGCCGGCTGTGGGATGGGATGCTGTGGCTTTCATTAGCGGGTTTTGCTATTATAGCGGGCTGGTCGCTGGTGAGCATGGTTTGGAGATAGTTGCCTGAACAAGGAGGATTCGATTATGGATTTGAACGGCAAAGTGGTCTTGGTTATAGGTGGAGCGGGGGGCATAGGTTTGGGGATCGCGAAGGCCTTTGCCGCCGAAGGCTCCAGGGTCGTGCTTTCCGACGTCAGCGAAGAGGCCCTGGAAACCGCCGCTAAGACGGCAGGGGGGGGCACTTGCTTTGTCTGGCGGGCCTGCGATATCACCGACCGCGAGCAAGTCTCGCAGCTTTTTCAATGGCTTGGCGACGAAGTCGGGTCCATCGATATCCTCGTCAATAGCGCCGGCATCAACATCGGCAAACGGATGATGTCCGACATCGACCCGGCCGAGTTCGACCGCGTCATGGAAGTCAACACGACCGGAACGTTCAACAGTATTCATTCGGCGCTGCCGGTCATGCGTCGCAAGCGTGAGGGGCTGATCGTCAACATCGTGTCTCTGGCAGGCAAACGCGCGATGCTTCTGGCCGGCCTGCCGTACTGCGTCTCGAAGTTTGCCGCCGCTGCGCTGGGAACCTTTGTCAACCTTGAAGAGTGCGGAAACGGCATCAAGGTCACGAATATCTATCCCGGCGAGACGAATACACCGATCGTTGATAAGCGTCCCTCGCCGCCCCCGCCTGAAAAACGCGCGCAGATGCTTCAGCCGGAGGATATCGCCGCCTGCGTCATAGCGATTGCGAAATTGCCGCCGCGAGCGGTGGTTCCGGAACTGGTCATCACGCCGCCGCACATGATGGTAGGTTGAGAAGAAATGGGACAATCAAAGTCCAACATGCAAAATGTCATCGCCGCATCCTCCTCGAAGGTCCTGGGTGCAAACGACGATATTCGCATCGCCATCGTGGGGCTTCGCAAAAAGGGCAAGGAGCACATCACCCTGTTCGGCAGAGAACCCGGTGTTCGCATCGTCGCACTCTGCGACGTGGACACGGAGTTTCTGGATTTCGAGGCCAAAGAGGCGAGAGATCGCAACGAGAAAGTGGTCACGTACGTGGACTATCGCAAGCTGCTCGAGGCCAAGGATATCGACGCGGTGGTGATTGTTACGCCGGACCACTGGCACGCGCTAATGACGGTATGGGCTTGCCAGGCCGGCAAGGACGTGTATGCGGAGAAGCCGCTCTCCCACAATATCTGGGAAGGGCGCCGGATGGTTGAGGCGGCCCGCAAATACAATCGCATTGTGCAGACCGGCTCGCAGGACCGCTCCGACGTGGGGCTGGAGGCGGCCGTGGCGTATGTCAAAGAAGGTAATCTCGGCCCCGTCAAGCTCGTTCATGCAATCAGCTATGGCCTGCGCGAGAGTATCGGCAAAGTCAACGGTCCCCAGCCGATTCCTGCGACCGTGGACTACGACCTCTTCCAGGGACCGGCTCCGCTGGTCCCATTGATGCGACAGAACCTGCACTACGACTGGCACTGGTTCTGGGACACGGGCACCGGGGAAGTGGGCAATCTCGGCGCTCACAACGTGGATGAGAGCCGCTGGATGATCGGTCAGCAGGAAGTGGCCGAGAGGGCCATCAGTATCGGAGGCCGGCCGGCCCTGAACGATGACGGCGAAACGGCCAACACGCAAATCACCTTCTTTGACTACAAGCCGGTCCCAATCATGTATGAAATGCGCGGCCTGCGGCGAAAAACGGGCCTCCGTGCGAGAGCCCATTATCGCGGGACCAGCTTCGGCATGGCCGTCGATTGCGAGGGCGGCTCTTTCGTCGGGGGCAGAGGCGGCGGCTGGGCGTACGACAAGGCCGGCAAGAAGATCAAGCAGTTCCCCGGCGACGGCGGCCCGGGCCACCAGTCCAATTTCATCAAGGCGATGCGCAGCCGGAGGGTCGGCGACCTCAAGGCCGATGTTCTCGAAGGCCACGTTTCAGCGACGCTTTGCCATATAGCCAACATATCCTACCGGCTCGGACGAAAGGAGAGCGTCGAGAAGGTCGCCGAAGCCGTCGCGGACAACAGCGTCCTGGCCGAAGCGTTTGAACGCTGCGTCGAACACCTCAAGGCCAACGGCGTGGACCTTGATAAGGAGCCTCTGACTGTGGGGCCCTGGCTCCAATTCGACCGGGAAAGCGAGAGATTTACGGGACAGGCCAGTGACATGGCGAACATGTTCTTGAGCCGGAATTACCGCGAGCCGTTCGTCGTACCCGAACGCGTGTGAGACAATCGGGAGATTGCAGACTATGAATCGTCGGGAGATGCTTTTTTCGATGGCGGGAGGGCTTGTGACTGCTTCACTGGTTCGTAGTGACGCAGTAAGGCGTTCATTGGAAAATGCCCTTACGGGCACACTACGAACGGCGGGAAGAATCGGAAGCGGGCGGCTCGGCATCGCAGATTTTTCCTACAACGTTCGGATGCGAGCGGAACGCTCGACGGGAGTAAAGGGCGGACTTGCCGAGCCTCTGGTCTTGCTGGAACATTGTCACGAAATCGGTGCCGGCGGCGTCCAGATGAATATGGGAATCCGAGACGAGCTTTACACGCGCAAGCTTTGCGAAAAAGCGCAAAGCTATCAGATGTTCGTCGAAGGTTCGACCTCCCTGCCGAAAGACCCATCTGATATCGAGCGATTCGACGCAACCGTTCGGACGGCCAAGAACTCGAGCGCTACGGTCGTCCGGCTCGCCATTGGCGGGCGCCGCTACGAGCAGTTCAGCGAAGCCGCGGAATTCCAGGCGTTCGCCGAGCGCGCGCGTAACGGCCTGCAATTGGCCGAACCGGTTGCCCGCCGTCACCAAGTGAAGTTGGCTGTCGAAAACCATAAGGACTGGCGAATCGACCAAATGCTGGAGATGCTCAAACGTCTCGGCAGCGAATACATCGGCGTGTGCGTCGATACCAATAACAGCCTTGCCCTTCTCGAAGACCCGATGGCAGTAGTCGAGGCGTATGCACCGTGTGCTTTTTCTGCGCATCTGAAAGATTTGGCCGTGGCCGAATACGACGACGGTTTTCTGCTTGCCGACGTTGTACTCGGCCGGGGACTGCTCGATTTGGCCAGGATGGTTGATACCCTGCGCAAGGCCAATCGCGAAATTCAGTTCAGCCTGGAGATGGCCACGCGCGATGCGTTGAAAGTCCCTTGCCTGACGGAGAGATATTGGGCGACATTTGAGGACGTGCGAGGCCGTGATCTTTCCCGCACACTGCGATATGTCCGTGCGAACGCAACGCCGGAGCGTTTGCCAAAGGTCGATCACCTGCCGCAGGATGAGCTGGTCGGGCTTGAAGAAAAGAATATCAAGGAATGTCTGCTTTTCGCGAGAGAACACCTGAATCTTTGACAACCTGCATCAATAATGCACGGAGCCGACACTATGAGTCCACTGTTGATTCTGATAATTGGCATCATCGCCGTCATCGGGATGATTATTGGCTTGCGCGTGAATGCGTTCATCGCTCTTGTTACCGCGGCCATTCTCATCAGCCTGCTGGCGCCGGGGGACCTTTCGCAGAAGGTCTCCCGCGTGGCCGACGCCTTTGGCGGAGTCGTCGGGGCCATTGGCATTGTGATCGCCCTGGCGGCGGTCATCGGCAAGTGCCTGATGGACAGCGGCGCCGCCGACCAGATCGTGCGCTCGTTCCTCAAAATCTTGGGTGAAAAGCGCGCATCCTGGGCCTTGATGGGCAGCGGCTTTGTGCTCTCGGTGCCGGTGTTTTTCGATACGGTCTTTTACCTTCTCGTGCCGTTAGCCAGATCGTTATGCCGGCGGACCGGAAAGAACTACGTCCTGTAT
>DATKWR010000032.1:0-5427 GCA_035529475.1 Sedimentisphaerales bacterium
CCTGGCCAGCGAGTTCCGGGACAAGTTGAAAGGGTCGCTCCACACGAAAGGATGGCTCCTGCAGAAGGCCTTTCAATTCCCGGGCCAAGGAGTTCGGAACCAGATGGGCTGGCTGGACATCCACACGTACCTGCTCAACGACATCATCGTCAAGATGGAGCGGGCTACGATGTCGACATCGGTGGAGGCACGCTGCCCCTTCCTGGATCACCGTGTTATGGAACTGGCCTGCGCGATCCCGGACGACCAGAAGATGGAGCCGGGCGTGGGCAAGTTGATCCTGAAAGAGGCGTTCCAGGACATGCTGCCCCTAGCGGTGCTCATGCGTCCCAAGCGCGGGTTCGGGGTGCCGATGAACGAATGGCTGCGGTCCGAGGTGGGGCGTCAGATGCTGATGGAGATGATGACGGACCTGTCCTGGCCGTGGGAGATCTTCGATCCGTCGGGAGTCACAGGGCTGGTCGAGGCCCATGTCAAGGGGGACGCTAATATCGGCCACGCGGTGTGGCTGATCCTGGTTCTGCATATGTGGATGAAGAAGCACTTTGGGTGAGACGATGGACGAGAGAACCTGCAACGACTGCTGCAAACAGGAAGTGTGCGTGGTGCGTGGCGTCAGTAAGGCGGCGCGGGACACGGCGGCGTCGATGATTCAGCAGGGCGACCACACGGAAGAGCAGATGAATCAGCTCGCTGCCATGTGGGAGCCGACGCGCCGGATCGCCACGCTGTGCCCCCACTTCCTACCAGATCCAACGCGAGGTGAATGATGGACCATGAAGACGTAGATAATGCCAGCATCGGCTGGACCTGTCCGGGGTGTTGGCGGGTGTATCCGCCTGGAACAAAGACATGCCCGTTCTGTATGCCGGCACCGAAGCAAGAAGAGGACGGCGAGGTGCACTTGGTGGAATGAGGAGCATTATGGCCAAGCAGTATAAATGCAAGTGCGCGGAGTGCGGAAAGGCGTTGTAGGACCCGAAGGATAGTCCGTTTTACGTCGTGCCTATCGACAAGTATTTCTGTGACGAGGAAACGTGCTGGGAATTGTTTCGGTTCAGACGGGGAAGGATAGAAAATGAAAGCGCTCTCATGCTACAAGGTGATAAGCTCTGACACAGTTCTCGACGGCGGATGTGGACAGGGAGGCGGGAATTGGTTTACTGATGTTGCAGGTATTAAACTGCAGAAAGCGATCGCTGAGATACTGGGGGGTGATCTGTTTTTACAACAAAGGCCCCATGGAAAGACCAGTTATCATCTCAATGCCTATGATCCACCAGAGGGGGATTTTGATGTCGCGTACGTACAACTATTTGACCCGCCGACACGTCGTCCTGCCCGCTTTGTTTGGTCGATGATCTCTGATTATATTCGCATGGAGAGTGCCTTGGAGCTGTGGTTGGAAGCAACCAAGCCGAACTTATTGGTTAGTTTGCAGTACCCTTTAACCCCTCCTCGACGGGTTCACTGGGTTCCTTTTCCAGTCGCCTTGCCAAATTTAGTTGAACAATGCGATAGGCATGATTGTCGTGTGGTATTTCTGCCATGGTTCAACGAAGCGAATGTGCCTCCTGTTCCTGTAGATCGGGACATTGCGGCGATGTGCAGCGGCAAGACAAGTTCGAGTTATCCATCTCGGTCGCACAATGCAGCTTGGTTACGCGCTTTGCGTCGAGAGGATGTGATAGTATCTTGTGGGGCTCACACCGATCGGTTTGCGTTGACCTACCAGGAATACCTGGAGGCACTTGTTCGGTGTCGATACTATGTCACTGGAGGGATTTACGATCTGCAGATTCCCCCGAAATACTTTGAGGTCGCCAATTACGGAGCATGCCTCGTTTGTGTCGATATGCCTACCATGGAAGAAGTAGGGTTCGTGGATGGAGACACGTTTATTCGTATCAAGTCTCCATTTGATATTACCAATGTCATTGAGGACCCGGTGCGATGGCAAAAAATCGGAGCGGCCGGTCGTGACATGGTACAACAACGACACCACATGGGGCAACGCTCGAAGGAAATAGCCGATATTATTCTTGGTATGCTCTAAATGTCATTAACGAACAAACCTGTGATTCTTTGGACAGCAGATGTCCCTGGCTGGGCATACTGGAATCGCGTCGTGGCCATCAGCCGCCTGTTGCCACAATATGAGCATCGCGTCCTCATGGATTCGCATACTCCTGCCTGTCTGCGGCCTATTGCGTGTGACCTGGCCGATATCATTGTGTGCAGCAGCCCGCAGGTTCCACCACAGCTGAGGGATGCCAAGTGTAGGGATTTTGAGCAGAAAGCAGTGCTCCAGATGACCTCTATTAGAATTAGCACAGGCAAGGGGACATACGCCGATGTCTTTTTGAAAAAGGAGAACCAGTAATGCGGACGCTCTCATGTTACAAGTCGGGCAGGGCTGGTAAGCTTGAGTTTGGTGGTGTCGGCTTGGGGGGGGCTCTGTATTGGCAGGACGTCATCGGCCGCGAACTACAAAAGGTCATCGCATCAGAACTGGGGGCTGCCCTTGTCTTGAATCCGTACTGCGGCGGAAGAGACAACCGCGATCCGGTTAGGTATGACGTTTCGTCTGATGGGTTTGATATTGCCTATCTGGAGTTGTTCGACACCCCATCGCGGCGTCCGGCGGATTTCGTCTGGTCGATGATTAGTGACTACATTGGCATGGAGAAGGAGATGGAGGGGTTCCTTGCCAGTGTCAAGCCGAACCTGCTTATCAGCCTACAGTACCCCTTGAATCCGCCCGAAGCGATCCCTCATTTGCCGCAGTTGGGCAAACTGCCGAACCTCTCGGAACAGTGCGTGGCGCACGGGTGCAAGGTGGTCCTTCTCCCGTGGTTCAACACCCAGAACAGAACGGAATACAACCCGAACAAAATGATCCCGGGGATGTGCACGGGCAGGATGGGGTCAACCTATCCCTTTCGGAACGCCGCATGGATGTTCCTCCAGAAGCTCAATCGGCCGGACGTGATCCTCAGTGGCAACCCCACGGGCAGTACGTTCTCGCTGTCGGATGAGGACTACCGGCGGTGCCTGGGGCTGACCAAGTATTACTTCACAGGCGGCATCTACGACCTCCAGATCCCTCCGAAAGTGTACGAAGTCATGAACTACGGGGCCTGTTTAGTCTGCCATGACATGCCGATGATGGAGGCGTCCGGTTTGATTCCCGGGGAGACCTACCTGCCGATTGAGAGCGTGGAGGAGATCCCGGCGATCCTCGAGCGGGACGACTGGAAGGAGATTGCGCCGAAAGGGCAGGCCATGGTTCATGAGCGCCATAGCCTCCAGGCGCGGGCTCGGGACTTCGTGCGGGTGTATCGGGAGATCACGGGGAATGGCTGAAATGGACTATCAGATTCGAGTCAAGGCATCCGTCTCAATCAAGAAGCAGGGCGACGACGTCGTGTTCACAGATCAATGGTTTGGGCCGTTCGACAGCTCGGGCGAGGAGATGTGATATGAGCGTGCGAAAGTTCTTGGTTACCGGAGGCACAGACGACTTGTGGGCGTTTAATATCGCTACGTCCTTCGCCTGCAATTTCATCGACCGGCGGTGGAACACGCTCTACTACACGTGTATGGGGGAGGACGCCGATGTCCCTATCAAGGCGGCGCAGGCGCATGGGGTCACGCTGGAAGAAGTCAAGAGCGTGGGCGACGAAGAGATCTATGAAATGATACACCAAGGGAAGCTGCCGGGATGGGCGGCGCAGTGCGAGGCTGCACTGAGTGAGAAGGAGAAGCCAATATGAATGATTCAACCTTGAAACCGGAACTGCTGCAGCGCTATGCGGGGGACCGGAATGTCTTCATTGAGACGGGGACCTCCCGAGGCGAAGGGTTGCAGACTGCTATCGACTTCGGCTTCGAGAAGTACTTCAGCGTTGAAGCCAATGCCGAGGTGTATAGCAAGGCCTGTACCCGTTTCGCGGGTCAGCCCAATGTGGAACTGCTGCTCGGTGATGGCGGGCAGGTCCTCAATGGCCTGTTGCGATACGTGACCGAGCCGGCGGTGTTTTGGCTGGACTCCCACTGGAGCACCGGCGAGGCGCCGTTGGCTCAAGGGGTCGATCCGTGTCCGCTCCTGGCCGAGCTACGGGCGATTGCCGAGCATCACGTCAAGGACCATGTGATCCTGATCGACGATATCCGCTACTTCTGGAAGGGGATCGCGCAGTGGAACAACATCACCGTCAACGACATCCTGCAGATGGTGCTGGACATCAATCCGCTTTACTGGGTCCGCTTCGAAGAAGGAGTCGGGCCGGTTGACATCCTCGTAGCGACGTTGGATCCGAACGAGCGGCGTTGTCGTTTGCACGAAGCCGTGGAGGCCTACGATGGAATGCAGTAGCTGCGGGAAGCCGTATCGCGGTGGGGATATCATTTCTCTTGGGCGACTGCGTGTTCTCCGTCCAGACGAAGCCACGGATTATCACGGCCTGCCAAACGGTGTAATGTTTCGCTGCGGGACGATCTGTCCGCGCTGTGGGTACGCCAATGACGCTCCCGGGTTTGCGCCAGGGGATGACGTTCCGCGCCAATGTGCCGACGGGGAGCTGGTCGTGGCCAGTCGCCATATACCTCCAGTGAGAATCCTACCTTCTCCTGAATCCTTGATGGGATCTTGAATGGAACGTAAACCAATTGTTCTCTGGACCGCCGACGTGCGCGGGTGGGCATACTGGAATCGCGTCGAGACCATGAGTCAGGCCTTGCCGCAGTTTGACCACCGGGTATGGATCTTCTCAGCCGTGGCGCCGTCCCTGCTCAAGGGCATGATGGAAGGGGCGGATATCGTCGTCTGCCAGGGAGTCAAGGTCGTTGAAAGGACTATCGCGGCCGGGGCGGACCCGAAGAAGATCATCTGCCGTATGGACTCGATCCGGATCGACCACGAGGGCCAATATTTTGACATCTTCAAGGAGGCGGCCCGTGCCGGATAAACCTGCCATTCTCTGGATCGCCGATCAACCGGGGTGGGCTTACTCTGCCATCATCCAGGCTGTTGCTCGAGAGTTGCCCCAGTACGACCATTTGACGTTCTATGCATGCAGAGTCATGGACCCGGGGCATCAACTGCTGAACCATGTGGCCCGGCAGGCGGACGTGGTGGTCGCGATGTTCCTGCGATACCAGGAGTGGCTGGCGCCGGAGATCAAACACAAAACCGTGACGATGGTCACCGGATTTAGACCATTCGAGGGAGCAAACTGATGCAGGTCAACCCCTATCAGTTCAAGTCAAAACAATGGTATCACTGGACGCACGAAGAGGCGAAGGCGATGCACGATGTGTTTATCAGGTGGGTCGAGCCCCGACTAAAGGATATTCGCTCTGTTGCCGAGGTTGGGTGTGGCCTGCACCGGTTCTATGCTGACTGGTTCTGCTCGCGCGGACTTT
>DATKWR010000033.1:0-4749 GCA_035529475.1 Sedimentisphaerales bacterium
CATCGACAGGCTCGCCGAGGAGGGTCTGCGATTCGAGCAGTTCTATGTGAACTCGCCGATTTGCTCGCCTTCGCGCACTGCGATCTCCACGGGCCAGTACCCGCAGCGATGGCGCATCGCGTCATATCTGAGCAACCGAGAGCACAACCGCGAGCGAGGCATGGCTCAGTGGCTCGAACCGAATGCGCCGATGCTGGCTCGATTCCTCAAGCAGGCCGGCTACGCAACGGGGCATTTCGGCAAATGGCACATGGGCGGCCAGCGCGACGTGGACGATGCACCGCCGATCACCGACTATGGATTTGACGCCTCCCTCACCAACTTCGAGGGTATGGGGCCGAAGCTGCTGCCGCTTACGCTTAAGCCCGGGCAGGACAAACCGGGCCGGATTTGGGCAGATGCCGAGCGATTGGGCGATGGCTACACGTGGATGCTGCGTTCAGAGATTACCGGCGGCTTTGTCGATGCGGCGTTTGGCTTCATCAAGAAAGCCGTAAACGAGAACAAGCCCTTCTACGTCAACCTCTGGCCGGATGACGTCCACAGTCCCTTCTGGCCGCCCGTCCACAAGTGGGGCGACGGCGAGAAACGCACCCTTTATCACGGCGTGCTGCACGCGATGGACCAACAGTTGGGCGTGCTGTTCGACTACATTCGCAACAGTGAGAGGCTTCGCTCGAATACGCTGATCCTGGTCTGCTCGGACAATGGTCCCGAGAAAGGCGCGGGATCAGCCGGGCCGTTTCGCGGTTTCAAGACCATGCTCTACGAGGGCGGCCTCCGCTCGCCGCTGGTAGTCTGGGGGCCCGGGCTGATCGACGCGGGCAAAGCAGGCACGGTGAATCGAACATCGGTCATGGCTGCGATCGACCTGGTCCCGTCGTTGCTGGCCCTTGCCGGAGCGGAGGCCCCCCATGAAGTCGCCTTCGACGGCCAGAATCTCGCCGAGGTGCTGACCGGAAAAGCAGAAGCCTCGCGAGCCGGATCGTTGTTCTTCAGGCGACCGGCCGACAGGAGATCGTTCTACGGCGTCAGCGATCTGCCCGATCTGGCTGTAAGAAACGGGCGGTGGAAGCTGCTGTGTTCATACGACGGCTCCAATCCGCAGCTTTACGACCTCGACGCCGACCGAGGCGAAACCAAGAACGTGGCGCAAGAGCACCCGGCAGTGGTGCGGCGTCTGTCTGCCGAACTTGTCGCGTGGCACAAGTCCATGCCGCCCGACAGCGGGCCAGTGTATCGTGGGCAGTGAGCGACAAAACAAAAAAAAAAGCAAAGACGTGATAGCGAAGTACCGGTTGACACCGAGCATGAACATGTTGTAGCCCCGGACATCGGCCCCTTCCATCGGCGCATTTCGGCTGGCTGCTATGTCGGCTTCTGTGAGGACAGAATCCCGGCCGCAATAACTACCGACCACATCCTGTAGAGCGATCTTTGAGCATGAAATACCCTTGACGGGCATCAACGTCATTCATGGTTGCTGTCTGCATCATCTAACCCCTTGTTATATGTTTGAACCAACGCTTTGATTGCCGCGTTGGTGGACCACCCGTGCACGGTGAACCGAACGGATAGGCCGACTTTCGGGCGGCCGGCCGGCACGAGCGGCAGATAGGCGAATGAAGGTTGAACCGGGTGAAACGTGTCACTCGATCCTCTCAAGGATGAGTCCGTTCAGTCTAAACTCCGCCCCGGGTGTGGAACGAATACGGAAGTGGAGTCTGGCCCGTCCGGTCCCGAGCAGCAACTTCCCGACGGCCTGCGTGGTCTGGTTTAACACGATCGTTGTCGTGCTTGGCACGCGATCGCGATTCGGCGCACTGCTCGATCCGGAAAGAAGACGTGCGGGCAGAACGGTGTCGATGCTCGCGCCTGCCGCTTCAATGCGCGCCTGCACGGGAATATCCCGGTGAGGGTTGGCATAAATGACGGACACCTTGTGCATTCCCTGGCGCACCACGTCCAGGTCCCACGACACGCAGTCGTCCGTGCTCGTCCAGGTGTGAATCCAGTTGATGTCCCACGCGACTTTGCCCTTCACGGAGATCGTCCCGCGGAGCTGCCCATCGGAAGCGCCAAGCCGCACAACAGGCTCCGCCTCGTGGCCGACCGGAATCGGCACTCGCGGCGGGGCGTTCCCGGTCACGTCGGCGTACCATCGCTCGACGGCCGCCCGCAGCTTCGCCGCGACTTGAGGGTGCTGTGGGGCCACGTCGTGCTTCTGTCCCGGATCGGCTATCATGTCGTACAACTGCGTTTTGTCGCCGTACACCGTCAGTCGCCAGCGAGGAGTCCTCGCGGCGATGCCCGCGATGCGTCCCTGCCCGCCCGGTTGTGCGTCCATACGCACACTGAAAAGCGTTCGTTCCAGCCACTCGACTTCGTGCCCGAGGAGCAAAGGAGCCACGCTCCTGCCGTCCAATGGTTCCGTCTTTGGCCTACGGATCCCGCACAACTCGACCAGCGTCGGAAACACATCGATGTCGGCGGCGATCTCGCGGACGACCGTTCCCGGAGCGATATGCCCGGGCCATCGGACGAACATAGGCACGCGCACGCCACCTTCGTCAACCTTCCCCTTATTGCCTCGCATGCCCGCGTTATACCGGGCTCCATTGGGACCGTTGTCGGTGAGAAAGACAACGATCGTGTCTTCGACGAGCTTCAATGCCTCGAGCCTCGCCAGTATCCGACCCACATTCTCGTCCATGTTCTCACACATCCCGTAAACCGCGGCCGTTCTATCGTCGAGTCCCTGGGCCTTGTATTTGTCGAAGTAACGGTCAGGAACCTGAAACGGTGAGTGGCAGACGTTGTACGGGATATAGCAGAAAAAGGGTTTCGCTCGGTGCGCCTCGATAAACTCCAAAGCCCGGCCGGTCAAGACGTCGGTGATGTAGCCCTTCGTCGGGATATCTTTGCCGTTGCGTTCCAGCGTCGGGTCGAAGTAGTCGCCCCACGCCCCGCTGCGAAATCCCACGAACTCGTCAAAGCCCTGGACATTCGGATGATACGGGTACCATTTTCCCAAATGCCACTTGCCGAACAGCCCCGTGGCGTAGCCCGCTTGCTTGAAGGCTTCAGCCAGCGTAACCTCGTCGAGCTGCATCGTGGCCAGGTGATCGGGCACGACCTCGACGACGCCCGTCCGCAAGAAGTAACGTCCCGTCAGGAGGCTCGCGCGAGTCGGCGCGCAGACCGGACTGACGAAGAACCGGTCGAACCTGGCGCCCTGCGCGGCCAGCCGGTCCAGGACGGGAGTGTGAATCTTGTCATTGCCGTGGGAGTGGATGTCACCGAAGCCCTGGTCGTCGCTAAGGATCAGAACAACATTGGGAAGCCGCGACGACGACGCCCCCGCCGGCCGGAAACACGGCAACAATAACCCGGCAGCGCAGGATTGGAGGAAGGTTCGTCGATTCATGGTTTCACCTCTTTCCCGGAGCGCATGCGAACGCTCCGCCAGTCGATCTGCCCACGGTTGGCGACGCTCGGGTCGTTGTACATGGCCTTGATGCTTTCGGGAGTTCCACATCCGTAAGGTCCGCTGAGGCGGTCCCAGCTCATGAAGAACGAAGAGTAGGGGAGGTTGTCTCTCATCCAGCGGAACTTCCGCGTGTAGTCATAGTCTCGTGTCTTGTCAAGATGTGAGAACTTCTTCTGGTCGAACCGGACATTGAACTCTACGCAGCCGAACACCTTCTTTGGATAGGGATGGATGGGCTGAGCGACCGGGCCCGAATCCCAGTTCATCGTGTAGCCGACGACGTCCACATACTCGTCACCGGGGTAGTGCGAGAGATTCAGCTCGTTCTTGCCCGCCGGCTTGGCGTCATAGACCCAGAGGAGATTGTTCAGCTTCTTCTGATGGGTGAGGTAGTTGAACGTGTACCGGTAGAGCGCCTTGAACTGGTCCTCCGGCTGGCGACACCACCATTTTCCCGAATTGGTTGCTTCGTTGTACGGCCGCCACATGACAACCACGCCGTGTTCCTGCAATTCCTGCAGGCCTTCGGCCCAGCGGTCCATGATGACGCGAAAATTGTCATACTCCTCATGGCCCGGCGTGTACAGCTTCGAGATGTCCAGGCGGTCTTTCGGGGGCCAGTCGAGGTACTTGTGGTAGCCGCCGCCTTTGTGCAACTGCCGTGGATCGAACTGATGCGTCGTGATAGTAACCAGGCCGCCGGCGTTCCAGCAGCCGATCAACCCCTGATTCACTTGCTTGTAATACATGGTGGCTTCAATCGGATCGGGGCACTTGATCCAGCCGGCGCAGTAGTCGGCCCCGATCAGACCCACCCACTGACCGGAGATATCCTGCAGATACTCGATCTCATCCATTTTGAAACGGTATCCGCTGTCCTGCCCCTCGGGCACCGTCGGGCCAATCGATCCGCCCGCGAGATGGCCGGAGATGAGTCGGTTCTCAGATCGCTTCGGCAAGTCGTACAGGTAGGTCAGTACTTTCCGAGTGTCCGCGGAGGCGTTCGGATTGGCCGGCTGGATGGCCTGGCCCCTCGTGATGGTCAGAAGAACACACAGGTGGATCCAGATGGTGAAGAAAGCTGTTTTGTGGTTCACGGGCAACCTCCCGTTGGTGGACAAACTCTGTAACTGCACGGTGTGCCTACCGAAAATCCCGTCCTTGTTTATTTATAGGGGTTTATGTACAATTCCAAACTCTTGAACGACTACCTGAAACGATAACGTGAGTCGCTTCATTAGTCAAGCCGTTGTTCTCTT
>DATKWR010000034.1:0-7292 GCA_035529475.1 Sedimentisphaerales bacterium
TTCAGGGCCAGCCGCGACGCCGTAATGTTGGCGATGCACCCATTCTCAAAAATGATTCTCGCGTTGCAGATGTCTTCATTGTCTTCCACGACGTTGACCCCGACGGCGTCCACCTTCTTGATCTTGCTTGCCGCCAGGGACAGGATGATATCGATATCGTGGATCATCACGTCCAGCACAACGCCAACGTCGGTCGAGCGAAAAGGATAAGGACTGATGCGGTTGGCCTCGATAAACTTCGGCTGGATATTGAGTCTCTTGATGGCCTGGGCGACCGGGTTGCACCGCTCCGAATGACCCACCGCGACGACGCTGTCGTTCTTCCGGGCCAGCGCGACGATCTTTTTGCCTTCTCTGACGTTGGCCGCCAGCGGCTTTTCAATCAGCACGGCGATCCTGTTCTCGATGAAGGTTCTTGCCAGCGCCAAATGGGTCACCGTCGGCGTGGCGATCGTTACCGCATCGACTTTGTCGAGGACGTCCGCGCACTCGGTGAAGGCCGGACACTGATGCTGCTCGGCCAGGCGCCGGGCCTTTTCGCCGTCGATATCAACCACGCCAACCAGCTCGCACTGCGGCATCTGGCCATAGACCTTTGCATGTATCGTTCCCATCTTGCCGGCGCCGACCACGGCGACGCGTATTTTCGTATCCTGCATTTTACGTTCCCTAATGGGTGATTGCCTGTCAACCTGCCTGCTTACCCTTCAAGCACAAAACGAAGCTCTTCTCAATGTCTGAATGTCTCGAGGTATCTGCCGAACTGATGCTCGCTGCTCCTGGTTATCGAGTCAACGATGGCTTGAACGTTTTCATCGAGCCCCTCCTGGCTCGCCAGGGCTTTGGCGTTTTCGAGCAGCGTGCCTCCCTGCCTGTACAGTTTCTTGAACGCCTCGAAGATACGCTGCTTCTGCTGCTCGGTCAGACCGGCCCGGTCCATGCCCCGCTCGTTCACGGCCCGGATCCTCGGCGGATAATGGCCGCTGACCGTCAGAAACGGCGGGACGTCCCGGTTCAGCCCGGCCAGGCCGGCGACATAACACCACTTGCCGATCGTTACAAATTGATGCGACGCGGCCAAACCGCTCAACCAGGCCCCCGTTTCGATTTTGCAGTGTCCGCCTATTTGCACGTAGTTGCTCATGACGGTCCCGTCTTCGATGAGGCAGTCGTGTCCGAGATGCACGCCGACCATCAAAAAGTTCTCATTCCCGATTTTCGTGGAAGAGCCCGGTTGTATGCCCGGATGGATGGTCACTTGCTCGCGGATAACGTTTGCGTCGCCTATAATCAACGCGCCGGTTTCGCAATCACCGCCCAATCGCAGAACCTGCGGGCGGCAGCCGATAACGCAATTGGGGAACAAGTGATTGTTCCGGCCGAGGGTGACATTCTTGTGGATCACGACGTTGGCCTCGAGGATCGTCCCGGAACCGATCGAGACGCCGCTGTGAATGACGCAATTGGGCCCCATGATGACGTCATCGCCCAATTGAGCATCTTCATGTATGACCGCACTGGGATGTATCTGTGTCATATAACCTCTTGTATTCCTGTTTCAGACTAAGGGTTTTGCAAAATCGACGTCAGGCACTTTTGGAAAGAAAAAATCTTCTTTTTCGATTTTGCAAAAGTTCAGTTATACCTTCTCGTCGTCAACGAGCATGAATCGTATCTGGGCTTCAGCCACCACGGCATCGCCGACCATCGCCTTGCACTGACACTGGGCGGTCCGGCTTCTCAGTTTCATCGTCTCGGCCGTCAGGATCAACTGGTCGCCGGGCACGACGGCTTTACGCAATTTCACATTGTCCATGCTGAGCAGCACGGCCAGCTTGCCGGTATGCTCCAGCCGCTGGGCGAACAACAAGCCCGACACTTGTGCCATGGCCTCGACGATCAGAACGCCCGGCATGATCGGCGTGCCGGGAAAATGGCCCTGGAAGAACTGCTCGTTGAAGCTGACGTTCTTGATACCCTTGATCCAGGTATCTCCTTCGATTTCGATGACCTTGTCCACCAGCAGGAAAGGATAGCGGTGCGGCAGAATCTTGGTAATCTGCCGGATATCCAGAAGCGCATCGGTGCCGAACTTGGCGATACGCTCCTGCTGCCGGGCCGCCTCGTACAATTTCCTTGCAAGCTGCTGGTTCAGCGAGTGGCCGCTTCTGTACGCGACAATCCGGCCTTTCAAGGCCCGTCCGACCAGCCCCAGATCGCCGATCAAATCGACGATCTTGTGCCGGACGCATTCATTGGGGAACCTGTAGCTGTTCTTGATGGGTCCGTCGGAGCTGATCACCAGCAGATCGCGGGGGCCGATGTGCGTTCCCATGCCGCGGGCCTGAAACTGCTTGGCCTCGGCTTCCAACAGAAAGGTGCGGGCCGGCGCCAGATGCTTCTCGAAGTTCTCCGGGGTGAGCTGGCAACCGAAGATTTGCCTGCCGATGCCGGCGTGACCGCCGTAATCGAGATCGTAGGTCAGGCTCAATCCGTTATCGTTGTGGGGCAGAGCGTAGATGCAGGCGTCGCCGGCGGTGATGGTGATGGGTTTGGTGATGACATATTCTTTGCGGGCGACGTTCTGCTCCTCGAGCCCGGTGCGTTTGAGGGTCTTGAAATACTCTGCGCAACTGCAGTCCGGGGCCGGCAGCTCGGGGCCGGTGACCTCGACAACGAGATTGTCGATCTCAAGCGCATTGATCGCCGCCATGCAGTGCTCGATGGTTTCGATGCTGACCGAACCTTTCTTCAACGTCGTTCGCCGGCTTCGCTCGGCCACATTGGGCGCGACGGCGCTGATCCGCACCGGTTCCGGGACATCCGTGCGAACGAACGTGATGCCGGAGTCGGCGGGAGCGGGGCGAAAAACGACCTTGGCTTCCTTGCCCCCGAACAAGCCCCGGCCGCGCACCCTGCATTCACCTTTTATCGTCTTCTGCAGCTTCAAGTTTTTCAACCCTCTTGCTCAGTTGCTTTAGCTGCTCGGCCATCTTGGGCAGCCGCATGGTCAAGCCCATGATGCGAAACGCCTCTTCTTTCTTGATCGCCGGCGTCCAGAGCAGTTTCTGCCCGGCCCCGACGCTGCTCATCACGCCGGCCTGAGCGCCCACCATGGTGCCGTCGCCGATTTCGATGTTGTCCGCCAGGCCGACCTGGCCGCCTAATACGACGCCGTCGCCCAGCTTGCAACTGCCGGAAATCCCGACCAAAGCCGCGATCAAACAGCACTTGCCGATGACCACGTTATGAGCGACCTGGACGAGATTGTCGATTTTCGTTCCGGCACCGATGATGGTATTTCCAAACTTGGCCCTGTCAACACAACAATTGGCCCCTATCTCGACAAAGTCCTCGATGACCACGCCGCCGTTGTGCGGAATCAGCCTGTGAGTGCCCTCGATGAACGCGTACCCAAAGCCGGTGGAGCCGATGGTGGTGTTGGCCTGGATGATGACGTTAGCACCCAAAGAGCAGTTATGATAGATCACGACGTTGCCGTCGAGACGGCAATTCTCGCCGAGCTTTGAATTCTCGCCGATTTTGCATCCGCTGCCGATGAGGCTGTTGGGCCCGATTTGGACGCCGTCGTCAATGACCACTCCGGCGCCGATGGAAACACCTTTGGCGATTTTTACGTTTTGGCCAAGCTTCGCCGTCGGGTCAACGCCCTCGGCGGGGCGCTTGAGCGGGGGGGCGAAGATCTTCAGCGTTTCTATCAACGCGGCGTTCACGTTTCTGACGACCAGTTGCGGCCCAGCAAAACCTTCGAGACGCGCCGGGACGATGACGGCGCCGGCCCGCGACTGTGCCAATGCGGCCCGATGTTTTTCGCCTGTGACGAAGGTCACGTCACTCTCGCCGGCCGCCTGAACGGGACCGACGCCCGTAATCGGCTTGCCTGCCTCGTCGGTATCAGCCACCAGCTCGGCACCGAGCCGCCCGGCTAATTCTTCAATCGTCAATTTCATTTCGCCCCAACGCCAAAAAACGTCCCAACCTAAGGCGGATTACTCCTGCGTGCCGGTGTTCAATTGATCAGTTTTGTCTCTATCTTATCCATCTCGGCGATCACCTCACCGGTCAAATCCAGACATCCGCCATTATACAACACTTTATGAGTGCGCAAGGCCATCGCAAGATCTTCGTACCGGGTCATGGGAAACTCAGGCTCATCCACCGCGAGCACCAGCGCCAGACCCTTTTGCGCCGCCAGCTCCTTGGTGATGCGCAGGATCTCCTTGTAGAGCTTCTCCGTCCACAACTGGTATTTCAATGCCTTCTTCTGCGGATTGACCTCTTGCATAATCTTAAGCTCGGCCTGTTTCTGAAGCAAGTCCTGATATTGCTGCATGTAGTCGGCGCTGTCGGGTCTCAAGGCCCCGGTCCGAAGTCCCGCCGCCAGCGCCTGGATCTCCTTGGAGAGCTTGTCCTCCTCGGCATCCATTCGGTTGTTTTCCGCCGTCGTTCTATCTCTGTACTTGGCCGTGGCCTTGCAGTCCCGCAGCGCCTGCGAGACGCTGACCGTCGCGATAGGCAAAACCGGCTTGGCGGAGTTCGCCTGAGCCACACCGTACTGATGGATCGCAAACAAAACAACCACGCCGATCAGGCAACCTAAAAGCATCGTCCTGCGCTTCATACATTATCCTTTCAAGAATTTCTTGCCCTGATGAATCATCCGGTTGTCGATTTAGAAAAGTCTTCCCATATTGAAGCTGAATCCCCGCGTCTCGTCCTCATCGGCCCGTCTCAAGGGCACGGCATACTCGAACCGCATGGGCACCGGCCCCAGCAACTGCGGTATCATGATTTGGATGCCCGCTCCGATGGAAGTGCGGTACCTGCCTGTGTCAACCGTTCCACTGTCCATAAAGAACAATCCTTCGATGTTCTTGCCGATCAGGGGCACTGTGACCTCGCTGCCGGCCAGGAATATCCAGTCGCTGCCGATGGGGTCTTTTCGCACCGGGTTCACGACGTTGGTCTGCAAGCCCCTCGTGCTGACGCCCCGGTAGTCAAAACCGCGGATTCCATACTCGCCCGTCCCGCCGGCGTAGAACTTCTCGAAAGGAGGTGCATCGGAAAGCGTCGTGGCCGCAAGCACCTTCACGGCCAGAACCGTCTTTCGCTCGATCAGGTCCTCATACAGCGTCGTATATCCAACGCCGGTCCCTTTGACGATTCCGAAATCCTCGTCGCCGGTGACATGCTCGTAGCCCACGTTGAACCGGTAGCCTTTGCTTGGATTGTAGAAATCGTCTCGCATGTCTTTACCAATGCCGACCCCAGTCCCGACAAGGAGATTATTCCCTTCGTAATCAATGATCTCCTGAGGCGCATCGTAATCGAGGTCGCCGACCTCGACGTTCTCAACGCGGAAGTCAAAACTCGGCCGCCAGCGGTTTTTCAGCCGTTTCTCAAAGCCGAAATATCCCTTGGTCTTCTGCTCATCGTGGCTTTCTCTCCATCGCTCCCAGCTTGAGCCGCCTACGTTGAGGGAGGTCGGCTTGTCCTGAAAGTACGGTTCCGTGAACGTGATCGAATAGTAGCTCATGACGGTTCCCGGCTCCAGGGCGATTCGCAAAGTCTGTCCACCGCCCTTGAAGGCCTGCATCGTGACAAACTCTCCGAAGCTCTCGGGCCAATCCGTCACGTCGAAATTGCGCTGTTCCACAATCAATTGGCCGATGACGCCGCTGTCGCTGCCGACGGCGACGCCCGGATTGAGCATTCCCGTCATGCCCTCCTTGATATCGACCACGGCGTCCCTGCGGTCCTGGGCTCCGTCCGCGGGAACCACGGGCTTGATCATCGCCTGCTCCGACAACGTCATCCGCTGAATGTACTTCTCCAGTTGGCCGCTGCCTTGTTTGGGGGCCATGTCGGCGTTGTACAACTCGCCCGGCGTGAAATCGTACTCGTCCAGGATCCGCCGGACGACCTTGTCCTGTGTCTGCTCGTTGCCGACGATATCAATCTTGCCGATCCGGAACTGCTTGCCCTCGACGATGGTGAACTCGACGTCCACCGTGTTAACCTCGGGCACGAACCGGCGATGCGCCTGGACGTCCGCATCGATAAAACCGTTCTCGCGGTAGCGCTTGAGAATCCGCCTGGCGTGGGCCTGGGCCTTGAGATGGTAGTAGGGCTGCCCCGATTCCAGCTCCAGCCCTTCCAGCAGCGTCTGGTCGTCATACTGCGTGTTGTCTTTGAACGTGACGTGCCTGACCCTGTAAAGCGGCCCTTCCTGAATGATAAAAGTGATGTGGGCCTGGCCCTGAACGGCGATGCGGGGATTCAGATAACCCCTTTGAAAGTATATGGTTCGCAGCTCCTCGACGTCGGCGGCGATCTTCTCTTCGGTGTAATAAACCGGGCGGATCAGCCAGCTTGTGGTCTTCGTCTTGACGGCGCTTTCGAGATCGCTCGTCTTGATGGCCCTGTTGCCCTCGAACCTTACCGACCTGATTCGAATCCGCAGACCCTCGACGACCGTATAGACGACCTTGCCCTCCGCCAGTTTTTTCCTGTTGAAGGTCACTACGACGTAAGGGTAGCCTTTGCTTCGGTAGAATTCTTCGATGGCCATCCGGCCCGATTCGGCCAGAACCGGATCGAGGTATTCGCCCGTCGCAAAGTCCAGCTTCTTGAGCAGGGTCTTGCTCTTGTACTTGCGATTGTTCTCGAACTCGATCGCTTTGATAACCGCAACACCGCTCTCTAAGGCGGGGGTGGTTATCTGCGTTTTTTGCTCGACGGTCGCCGCGGATCCCCGGGCCATAGCGAGGCTCGAAACGGCGGTCGATATAAGGCTAATCATGATGACATTTCGCATTTCGTATCTCGTGCCCCGTCCATCTGCTTCTCACGGGACCGGGCACGAATCACAGACCTTGTTTGAACATTGAAATTCCGTATCCTGCTTAGAACGGCGCCACTTGCTCCCCGACGTGCGAGGCGTTCTCGAACCGGGTGACTTTTTCCCGGAATATCAGCTTGACGGTCCCGGTGGGGCCGTTGCGCTGTTTGGCGATAATGACTTCGGCCGTGTTGTCTTCCTGATAATCCGGCTCGCCCCGATGATAGTAATCTTCGCGATGCAGCAGCATGACCACGTCGGCATCCTGCTCGATGCTGCCGCTTTCGCGCAGGTCGCTCATTCTCGGCCGGTGCCCCTCCCGGCCCTCCGGGGACCGGTTCAACTGGCTCAGAACCACCACCGGAAGGTTCAGCTCCCGGGCCAGGGCCTTGAGATAGCGAGAAACCGCCGTGATCTCCTGCTGCCGCGA
>DATKWR010000035.1:0-16444 GCA_035529475.1 Sedimentisphaerales bacterium
GCGCCGGGGCCAGAGGGCGACGCCCTATTCAATGGTCACGGCGATGGGACCGGCGCCGCAGGCAGGCGGTATCATTCCGGCGGACATGCAGGACGATGAGATCCTCATCAATCAATGGCTTGCTGACGACCTCGGAGCCGCGACGGGCGATTCGATCGAGCTAAGCTATTACGTTCTCACGACGATGCGGAATCTTCAGGAGCGCAAGAGCAGCTTTTGCGTGCGGGCCGTTTTGCCCATGGCCCCCCCGGCGGTGGATCCCGAATTGATGCCGGATTTCCCCGGCCTGACCGGAGTCGAGAACTGCCGGGATTGGGACGCGGGTATTCCTATCGATCTGAATAAGATTCGCAAAACCGATGAGGATTACTGGGACGCTTATCGAGGCACACCGAAAGCGTTTGTCACACTCAAAGCCGGCCGGAAAATGTGGGCCAACCGGTACGGAAACCTTACGGCGGTGCGCTATCCGCTCAGCAGGGCGTCGGCACCTGACGTTGCGGAAAGGCTGTTGAAAACCGCCGATCCCGCCTCGGTAGGTTTATTCTTTCAGCCCGTTCGAGAGCGCGGTCAGAAAGCGGGAGGAGGCACGACGGATTTTGGTCAGCTTTTCCTGGGCCTGAGTATGTTCCTGATTATCGCTGTTCTGATCTTGATGGGTCTTGTGTTTGCGTTCGGGGTGGAAAGCCGTAGCGGGCAGATTGGGATGTTGCTGGCCGTGGGCTTTTCGCCGAAGACGCTCAGGCGGCTGCTGTTTATGGAAAGCGGCACTCTGGCCGTTCTCGGTGCTATCGTCGGCAGCGCTGTGGCACTTCTTTATACCAAGACGATGATCTATGGGCTCGCGACTGCGTGGCAAAGCGCGGTGGGCGGTTCGACGATACATTTTCACGCCAGGCCATCGACTTTGCTGACGGGGGCGTTGGCGGCGATTGGCGTTTCTCTGTTTGGGATTTGGCTGACCTTGCGCAAACAGGTCCGCCGGCCCGCCCGAGAGCTTCTTACCGGTAATATCGAGTGGCAATTCTTCGGGTCCAAACTCATCTCAAGGGGCAGGGCGGGGCTTTGGGTGGCGGTTGTAGCAGCCGCGGGGGCCATCGTGCTGCTGGTCACCCTCGGAACGGGCGACAGCAGCTCCGTCTCGGCAGCATTCTTCGGCGCCGGGGCATTGCTTCTAACAGCCGGGATGGGGCTGGCCCACTGGCTGCTGAGGATATTGGCCGGTCGTTGGAACAGGACAATGACGTCGGTGGGGGGGCTTGGCCTGCGGAACTCCAGCAGGCGAAGCGGACGGAGCCTGGCCGTCGTGGGATTGCTTGCGTGCGGCGTATTCCTGGTGATCGCGGTTGGAGCGAACAGACATGATCCGACAGCGGATGCCGCCAAGCGTGCTTCGGGAACCGGCGGCTTTGCGCTGTATGGCGAGTCCGCTATTGGCATTCTTCACGATCTGAGCAGCGAGTCCGGTCGCAAGAAAGTGGGCCTGGATAACAGCAGTCTCACAGGTGTGCAGATGGTGCAACTGCGCGTGCATGACGGGGACGATGCGAGCTGTTTCAATTTGAATCGGGCGCAGAGACCACGGCTGCTGGGCGTCGCTCCAAGCCAACTGAAAATACGAGGCTCCTTCACGTTCGCCAACGTCGTTGAGGGGAGCGGCGAGCAAGAGACCTGGGACCTGCTGAACCGCGATCTGGGTGCTGATGTCGTTCCAGCGGTTGGCGATTACCCGACGGTCATCTGGGCGCTGGGAAAATCCATCGGCAAGGACCTGGAATACACCGACGAAAGAGGCAGGACCTTTCAACTGCGGATTGTCGGTGTCCTGAAGAATTCGATTCTCCAGGGGGGCCTGATCATTGCGGAGGACGAATTTGTAAGGTGTTTTCCCTCCGAGGATGGGTACAGATTGCTGCTTGTCGATGCCCCCGGGGGAAGGACTGATGCCGTGACGGACATACTCTCTTATCGACTGCGGGATTTTGGTCTGGCCCTTACACCGGCGGCCCGGCGTCTGGCGGAGTTCAGTGCCGTTGAGAATACCTACCTGTCGATATTCCAGTTGTTGGGCGGGCTGGGGCTGGTCCTGGGCAGCGTGGGGCTGGGGCTGGTTGTGCTGCGCAACGTGCTGGACAGGCGGGGCGAGCTGGCCATGCTCAGGGCGGTCGGATTCCAGAAGAGCACGCTCAGGAAGATGATATTCGAGGAGCACAGCGGACTGATGCTGTTCGGCCTGGGCTGCGGAGTGGCCGCGGCGCTGGTGGCGATTGGTCCGGCTCTGAAATCCCCCGCTGCGGAGGTGGGGTATCTTTCTCTGGCGCTGACCATTGCAGCGATAGGAATAAGTGGTATGATATGGATATGGGTCGCGACGGCCTTCGCATTGAGTGGGGGCATGCTTGAGGCGTTGAGAAACGAATAGGCGCCGCCAGCTTTTGGCAAGCAGCAACATGACAAAAACGGCAATAGCAAAGACAATACCCATTGGATTAGCCATCGTCGGGATGGTGCTGCTCTATGTGTGGCTTGGTGCCGACGCCGGGGCGGAATTGAAATATCGCCTCTCGGGCGGCGAGTTGCGGCCCGAAAAGGCTGCCGACGCAAACGAGCCTGTGAAAATAACCGGCAGACTGGCGGCTTTCGAGGGTGTGCCGGCGGATTTGCCCGGATCGTGGCCGAGATTCAGGGGGGCGAATTTTGATGCCGTCAGCACCGATGCCGTCCCGCCGGCAGGGACCTGGCCGGCAAGTGGCCCGGCGGTCCTTTGGTCGATTGCGGTGGGCGAAGGTTACGCCGGGGCGGCGGTCCTGGCCGGGAGGGTGTACATCCTGGATTATGACCGCGAAAACCAGGCGGATGTCGTGCGGTGCCTCTCGCTCGACGACGGCAGAGATATCTGGCGGTATTCGTATCCCGTCAAGATCAAGCGGTTTCACGGAATGAGCCGGACGGTTCCGGCTGTGACGGATAAGTACGTGGTGACCATAGGGCCGAAATGCCACGTCACGTGCCTGGATTCGATGACGGGCAATTTCCGCTGGATGTTCAACCTCGTCAGGGAATTCAATACGACGGTCCCCCAGTGGTACACGGCGCAGTGCCCGCTGATAGATGACGGCAAGGCAATTATCGCACCGGCCGGCGATATTCTCATGATGGCCGTGGATTGCCAAACGGGCCAAATCCTCTGGCAAACACCCAATCCGGACGGCTGGATCATGACCCATTCGTCCATCGTGCCCATGGAATTCAACGGGAAACGTTTCTATGTCTATTGCGGCGGCGACCATATCAAAGGCGGAGTTGTCGGCGTCTCAGCCCAGGATGGAAGCGTATTGTGGAAGACCGAGCAATGGAAAGTGCGCTATAACGTTCCGATGCCGGTTGTCGTCGGCCAGGACAGAATATTCCTGACCGCCGGCTATGGTCAGACTGAGAACGGTTGCACGATGCTGAAACTGACCGAGGCCGACGGACAAATCGCGGTCGAATCAGAATTTCTTCATCCGACCAGCGTGTTTGGCTCGATACAGCACACCCCCATCTTTTATGACGGCCATATTTATGGAGTCAGGCCGGACGGGCAGTTGGTTTGTCTCGATCTCGAAGGCAACGTGATCTGGACCAGCACGAGCGCGAACAAATTCGGCAGCGGACCTTATGCTATCGTGGATGGTCTGATTTATGTCATGAATGATACGGGCGAGCTGGCTCTGGCCCGGACCGGTCCTTCGGGCTACGTCGAGCTGGCGCGGGCCAAAGTGCTGGATGGACACGAATCGTGGGGTCCGATGGCCGTCGCCTCGGGTCGCCTGATCGTACGTGACACGGAGCGAATGATATGCCTCGATATCTCCGAGCATTAGGACCGCCGAATTGAAGATCGGGCGTTTTTGTGCTACAATGACGCATTCGCAAGAGCTGCAGAGGTGCTGAAATGTACAAGATACGTGGAAAAGCAAATCCCCGGTTGCTCGTCGGGGTTCTCATTGCGCTGGCTGTTATTGTTGCGGTTGCAGCCGTGGTGAGACTCGACGTCTTCGGCCGAAAGGGCAACCGCCTGGGCAAAGGGTTCGATTATGACATTGAAGAGTTGGCGCGCATCGACCCGAACCTGATCTTATACGAAGAATCGGGTGGTGTGATTGAGACCGGCCTTGCCGCCTCACACGCCATCGCCGTCGATTCAAAAGGCTCGATCTACGTGGCGGCAGATCGAGCGATTCGCAAATTCTCGGACCGCGGCGTCATCCTCGGTGAAATCGATCTGGCCGAGGAACCCGGATGTTTGACGGTATTGGCCGATGGAACCCTATATGTTGGGTTAAAGGATCATGTGGAAATCTATGATGCCCAGGGGCAGCGCCAGGGCCGTTGGGAAAGCCTGGGCCCCGATGCCCGTTTGACCAGTATTGCTGTTTCGGACGACAACGTTTTTGTCGCCGACGCCGGCCACCGTGTTGTGGTCCGCTATGATGCATCAGGCAATCTTGTCGGTCATATCGGCAAAAAGGATTCCTCCCGAAACGTTCCCGGGTTCGTGATTCCGAGTCCTTATTTTGACATGGCTGTTTCCCGGGACGGGTTACTTCGGGTGGTTAATCCGGGCTGCCGCCGCATTGAAGCTTACACGTTCGACGGCGATCTCGAATTCTGGTGGGGCAGCAGCTCGGTGGCCATCGAAGGGTTTTGTGGATGCTGCAATCCCGTCAATATCGCCGTGCTGCCCGACGGTGGATATGTTACCTGTGAGAAGGGCCTGGTTCGAGTGAAAGTTTATGACTCCGAGGGTGAATTTGTGGGGGTCGTGGCCGGTCCGCGCCAGTTAGTCCGCGACGGCGAATTGAGAGTCTGCGACCTGCCTGAAGAATGCCAGGCCGGCGGCTTTGACGTCGCCGTCGATCCGGCGGGGCGCATACTTGTGCTGGACACTATCAAGAACATTGTACGGATATTCACCAAAACAGAAGGCCGGCAATGAACCAACGTCCACGACAAAATAACAGCCGCAGAGCATTGTTTGCCGGGGCGTTGCGATACGCCGCCCTGGGGCTGCTGACGGCCGGCGGGGCGGTCCTGTTTGCCAAGAGAAGGCGGCTGCTGCGAGAAGGCGTCTGCATCAACGATCGATTTTGCGACGGCTGCGCGATTCTTCAACAGTGCGCGCTGCCAAGAGCTTTGTCGGCAAAAAAGGTTCCGACGGGAGTAAACAGTGGCGGAAGATAAAAAAAGGACAATCAACAGGCGTCATTTTCTCCGGGATGGTCTATGGGGCGCATCTTTGGCCGCTGTAGGTATGGTGGCCGGCGCTTCGGCTCGCAAGCACCGCAAGACCGATATGGTATGGCAAATCGATCCTTATACTTGTGCGTCATGCGGCAACTGCGCGACATACTGCGTGCTGGAAGAATCCGCGGTCAAGTGCGTGCAGGTTTACGCCATCTGTGGCTACTGCGATTTCTGCCCCGGTTACTTCGAGCTGGGGGCTTCCGTTTTGGAGCCGGGGGCCGAGAACGAGCTTTGTCCGACCGGCGCGATCTCGCGGACCTTCGTCGAGGAGCCTTACTACGAATATACTATCGACGAATCCCTTTGCATTGGCTGTGCCAAATGCGTCAAGGGCTGTGCGGCCTTCGGAAACGGCTCCTTGTTCCTGCAAGTCCGTCACGACCGCTGTCTGAATTGCAATGAGTGTGCTATCGCCGTGGCTTGTCCATCGGGAGCGTTTCGGCGGGTCCCTGCCGACCGGCCCTATCTGCTGAAGGGGGAAGAGCACGCTTAATGAGACGTTCTACCTGCGCCATAACCGGTATAGCCGTCCTTCTGATTCTCTGCGGCCTCGTGCGGGGAGTCGAGCGTTTTCCACCGCCCGATTTCGAGAGCGGCCACGAAATGCCGAGCCCGACGACACCGCATCCGGGCCAGGACATCTACGAATACATCGATGTCGCGATGCTGCTGGCGGCACTAACTCTGTCCTCGTACCTGGTCTTGAGAAAGCGCAGCCGGCGGGCGATTTTTGCCCTGATGGTGTTTTCACTGTTGTACTTCGGCTTCTGGCGCGAAGGTTGTGTTTGTCCCATCGGCGCCACTCAGAATATCGTCTTGAGCATTTTTGACGCTGAGTATGTCGTGCCGATTACGATTGCGGCGTTCTTTCTGCTGCCACTCGTGTTCACGCTTTTCTTCGCAAGGGGCTTCTGTGCGGCGGTGTGCCCGCTGGGTGCGATCCAGGACCTGGTGCTGTGCCGTCCCGTGGTGGTGCCGCGCTGGGTCGAAAGTGGATTGCGAGTATTTGCATACGTCTATCTCGGAGCCGCCGTCCTTTTCGCAGCCACGGGCAGCGCTTTTGTTATATGTCGGTATGATCCGTTCATTTCGATCTTTCGCTTGACGGGAGACTTGAATATTCTCGTGCTCGGAGGCTGCCTGCTGCTGATCGGAGTATTCATCGGGCGTCCCTATTGCCGCTTCTTATGTCCCTACGGCGTCATCCTCAGACAGTTTTCGCGCCTCTCGCGACGGCGCGTGGCGATTACTCCGGATGAATGTATCCGCTGCAAGCTTTGCGAGGACGCGTGTCCTTTCGGTGCAATCCAGAAGCCGGCGGCGCCATGGTCGGATCAGGATTATGGAATCGCCAAGAAGAGGCTGGGCTTTTTCCTTCTTGTTTTGCCTGTGCTGGTCTTGTCGGGTGGATGGGCAGGCTCGAGCCTCAAAGCGGTAGCGGCGCGCGCCCATGAGACGGTCCGATTGGCCGAGCGCATCTACCTGGAGGAGACCGGCGAAGTGACGGACACCACCGATGCCAGCGCGGCGTTCAGGGCGACGGGCAAGGAAATCGAAGCGCTTTATGCGGACGCATCGAATATTCGGGCACAGTTCGGGCTCGGCGGGTGGTTCTTCGGAGGCTTTGTGGGCCTGGTGGTCGGTCTTAAACTGATTGGACTTTCCGTCTGGCGTCAAAGGCAAGACTACGAGGCCGACAGGGCGGGTTGTCTGGCGTGCGGCCGGTGTTTTGAATACTGCCCCAGAGAGCACGTCCGGCTGGAAAAAGCAAAGGAGGTGAGAACTTAGCGGCTTATGAAATCGGGCAATAACAATATCTCAGAGAGTGCTGGGCCGACAAATGCGTGGTACCGATGTGCCGTCGCGACGGCTCTGGTCGGTGGAATATTCTCCGCGATTGTCTGCGTGTTTATGCTTCTGAACCATGGCAAGAGTATGATCGTGGATACGGAGCAGGAAATGCGACTTCTCAATCTCAGAGCGGACAGCCGCACGCAGCCTGAGAACGAGCAGTTGCTGGCGCAGATTCGCGAACTGGACCTGCAAATCAGACGCCAGCGGTTTCGCTCGCTGGATCGTTCTCGCATGGGCGGTTATCTGCTCTTAGGTGGCGTCGTCATCGCGTTGATTAGCCTCAAGGTGATGAGCGAGCTCAAGCGAGAGCTGCCGGCACCTCGCGGCGGCGCCGACAAAGCCGAGGAGCAAATCCGCAAAGCTGCGCTCGCCCGATGGGCGGTGACCGCGGGCATGGTTCTCCTGGGCCTGGGGTCGGTGTTTCTGGCCCTGAGGCCGAAGATAGACTTTCCCGCGGCCGGTGCGGCCGGCACTTCTTTGATGTCGGCCGAGGACGCGAACAAGGCCTGGCCGAGCTTTCGCGGTCCGGGCGGAAGCGGAATAAGTACCCACGTAAACGTCCCCGCGGATTGGGACGGCGGAACCGGCAAAGGGATTCTCTGGAAGAGCAAGGTGCCCTTACCGGGGCACAATTCACCCGTTGTCTGGGGGGACCGCGTCTTTCTTTCCGGGGGCGATCCGAACGGCCTGCAGGTTTATTGCTTCGACGCCGCTTCGGGCGCGCTGCTTTGGACGGGAGACGTTACGCGCGTGGCCATGAAGGAGGACGAAGAACCGTTCGAGCCGATGGAAGACACCGGCTTTTGCGCCTCGACCGTTGCGACGGACGGACGGCATGTTTGCGCGATCTTTGCGACCGGTGACGTCGGCTGCTTTGACTTCAACGGGCGGAAAATCTGGGAAAAAAGCCTGGGCATGCCCGACAGCTCCTATGGATACGCCTCTTCGCTTGCGATGTATCGAAATCTGCTGCTGATTCAGTACGACCAGGGCGGCATCGAAGACGGACTGTCGGCGCTGATCGCCCTGGATGGGTTCTCGGGCCAGGTCGCCTGGCAGACGAAACGGCCCGTCGGGAATTCATGGAGCTCGCCGATTGTAGCCGCAATCGGCGAGCAGGTCCAGGTCATCACCTGCGCCGACCCGTGGGTGATCGCCTATGAGCCGGCCAAGGGCACGGAACTCTGGCGCGCCGAATGCCTGGCCGGTGACATTGCGCCGTCGCCGATCTACTCGAACGGGCTCGTATTCGCGATAGAACCATACAGCAAGATGGTCGCGATTCGCGCGGACGGCCGGGGCGACGTCACCAAGACGAACGTCGCATGGACCATGGAGGATGGTGGTCCGGATATCTGCTCTCCGCTCAGTAACGGTGAATTGGTATTTCTGCTCGCCACCGAAGGGCTTCTGAGCTGCCACAAGGTCTCGGATGGAACAAAGCTGTGGGAGCACGATTTCCTCGAGTACTTTCAGGCCTCGCCGAGTCTTGTGGGCGACAAAGTGTATCTGCTGAATGAAAAGGGCGTGATGTTTATCGTTCAGGCGGGGCCGCAATACAAGGAACTGGCCAAGTGTGCGCTGGGCGAAGAATGTCGGGCCTCGCCTGCTTTTGCTGACGGACGCATCTTCATCCGGGGCGTTCAAAACCTGTACTGCATAGGAAACGGCGGCTGATGGATGAGCTGGATTTGACATTTGTAGATCGGGTGGTTGAGAGGCTCGGGACCGCGGCGGAAAACGTGCTCGAGATACTGCAGGCGGTCCAGGGTCACTTTGGCTATCTGCCGCAGCAGGCTCTTGAGCGGGTCTGCCGAATCGCGCAGATAACCCCTGCCGCCATCGTTGGCGTTTCGACGTTCTACGACCAGTTCCGGCATCACCCGGTGGGGCGCCACGTCATTCACGTGTGCGTCGGCACCGCGTGTCACGTCAAGGGAGCGGACCGCGTCTATGAGGCGTTTCAGCGTCGTCTCGGCATCGCCAAGGGCGATGATACGGACGCCAACAAGATGTTCACGATCGAGAAAATCGCCTGCCTGGGATGCTGCACGCTGGCGCCCGCCGTGCAGATTGACGACGTAACATACGGGCACCTGTCCCCTGACGGGGTTTCGACGGTGATCGACGATTTTCTCAGGTATGAGCGGAGCAGGGCGGGCCGGGGGAGGAAAACTTCGGGACCCCGGATCGAAAGCTCGGACCATCGGGGGGAGATTCGTCTGGGGCTGGGTTCGTGCTGCGTCGCCCGGGGCAGCGGAAAGCTGCGCGACGCCCTGGAAAAGGCGCTGGGCGATACCGGCGTCAAGATCAATGTAAAGCGCGTCGGGTGCGTCGGCATGTGCCACCAGACGCCGCTGGTGGAAGTGGTGATGCCCGACAATAAATCTTTCCTGTATGCAAAGGTGCTGCCGCAGGATGCGAAAGCCATTGTCATGCGGCATTTCAAGGTGGACGGGACGACCAGAAGAATCTCCAATAGCCTCTCGCAGGTTCTCGATCGCATCCTGACGGATGAGGAACCGGCGCCCGTGACGCGTTATTCCATCAACGTGCGTGACAAACCGGTCGCTGATTTCCTCGGCCGGCAGAAGCATATCGCGACCGAGCACCACGGAGTCATTGACCCGGTTGATATCGATGAATATTTGTCACATGATGGATTCAAGGCCCTCGAAAAGTGCATCCGAGAGATGAGCGCCGAGGACGTCATCGCTGAGGTTGAGCGCAGCGGGCTTCGCGGGCGCGGCGGCGCCGGGTATCCGACGCACCGCAAATGGTCCGCTGTGCGAAGCAGGCAGGCCGACGAGAAATTCCTGGTCTGCAACGGGGATGAGGGGGACCCGGGGGCCTTCATGGACAGGATGCTGATGGAGTCCTATCCGTACCGTATCATCGAGGGCATGACCATCGCCGCCTACACGGTCGGCGCCGGACAGGGCTACTTCTATATTCGAGGGGAGTATCCGCTTGCGACCGAGCGCATCAGCCAGGCGATGGAGAATGCCGCTGAGCGTGGTTTTCTCGGCGACGACATCCTGGGCAGCGGATTTTCGCTGCACCTGAAAATCGTCCCCGGCGCCGGCGCATTTGTCTGCGGCGAGGAGACGGCGCTGATCGCCAGTATCGAGGGCCGCCGTGGCATGCCGCGATTGCGGCCTCCCTATCCGGCCGAGAACGGCCTCTGGGGCCGGCCGACGCTCATCAACAATGTCGAAACGTACGCCGCGGTGCCCTGGATTATCCGGAACGGCGCCGAGGCGTTCGCCAGTCTGGGGACGAGCACCAGCAAGGGGACAAAGGTCTTCGCCCTGGCCGGCAAGGTGGACCGCGTCGGTCTGATTGAAGTGCCGATGGGCATTTCCGTGCGGCAGATCGTAGAGGACGTCGGCGGCGGGATCGCCGGCGGCCTGCGCCTGAAAGCAGTGCAGGTTGGAGGCCCCTCCGGCGGGTGCGTGCCGGCGGAATTGGCGCATCTTCCCGTAGATTATGAGACGCTGCAAAGCATCGGGACCATGATGGGCTCCGGCGGAATGGTCGCGCTCGATGAGACCGACTGCATGGTGGATATTGCCCGTTATTTTTTGGAGTTCACGCAGAACCAGTCCTGCGGCAAGTGTACGTTTTGCAGAATAGGCACCCGGCGTATGCTGGATATTCTCGAACGCCTGTGTGCCGGGCAGGGCGGCAAGGCGGACATTCAAGAGCTGGAGGACCTGGCCCGGATGGTTCAGGCAACCAGCCTGTGCGGCCTGGGCAAGACGGCCCCCAATCCGGTGCTTTCCACCATCAAGTACTTCCGCGACGAATACGAAGCCCACGTTGCGAAGCGCTGCCCGGCCGGAAAATGCAAAGCCCTTATTACCTATTCGATCACCGATGACTGCATCGGCTGCACCCTGTGCGCTCAGCACTGCCCCGTCGATGCCATTGCCATGAAGCCGTATCAAAAGCACGAAATCGACGCCGAAAAGTGTATTCGCTGTGGAACGTGCAAGCAAGTGTGCCCCGCAGAGGCGGTGAAGGTTCAATAGCCAATGCCCAGACTATTCGTGGACAATCGTGAAGTTGAAGTTGACCCGGGCGCCACTATTCTCGATGCGGCCCGGAAGCTCGGCATCGAAATCCCCACGGTGTGTTTTTTAAAAGGATACGAGCCCTCGACCAGTTGTATGGTCTGCGTGGTTAAAGTCAACGGCATGGCGAGCCTGACCCCGGCGTGTGGAACGCCTGCCGCCGATGGTATGCGCGTCGAGAGCGAGTGCGACCAGGTCCGGCAGGCCAGGAAAGCGGCTTTGGAGCTGCTGCTCAGCGATCACGTGGGCGACTGCATGGGGCCCTGTCACGTCATCTGTCCGGCGCAGATGAATATCCCCCTGATGATTCGCCAGATACAGCAGGACCAGCTCCGCGATGCCATTGTCACCGTCAAAAGAGACATTGCCTTGCCCGCTGTCCTGGGCCGGATTTGCCCGAAACCGTGCGAGCGGGGATGCAGGCGGGCCGCCGTGGACGAAGCCGGTGAAGCGGTTTCAATCTGCCTGTTGAAGCGTTATGTCGCCGATGTCGATCTGCAATCGCCCAAGCCCTATTTGCCGGCCTGCAAACCGAAGCTGGACAAGCGCGTCGCGATCATTGGGGCCGGCCCCGCGGGATTGGCCGCGGCTTATTATCTGCTGCAGGAAGGGATCGACTGCACGGTTTTCGACGACCACGACAAGCCGGGCGGGATGCTGCAATACGGCGTCCCGGAGAAAGAACTTCCGAGGGATGTGCTGGCTCGGGAGGTTGCATTGATCATGAAGCTGGGAGCTAGGTTCCAGGGGCAAACGCGAATTGGCGCCGCATTGTCGCTGGAAGATTTGCGAAAGGACTTTGACGCTGTCTTTGTTGCCGCCGGCGCCGACGCCGAGCCGATGGGCCTCACAACAAGTGCGAACGGCATAGCCATAAACGGCGATACATATCAGACGGACATCCCCGGCGTCTTTGCAGGCGGGGACGCCGTCCGCAAGCGAAGGCTGACGGTTCGCGCTGTTGCGGACGGCAAAGAAGCGGCGGCCTCCATCGGACAGTATCTGACCGGCCGGACCGTGACCGGCCCGGTTAAAGTATTCAACACCCGTATCGGTAAAGTCAGGGACGATGAAAAGGACGCATTTGCCGCGTGTGGCAGCGATGAGCGACGGGTGATATTATCGCACGAAGGCAACGGATTCACGGACGAGCAGGCTCGGCTGGAGACTTCTCGCTGTCTCCATTGTGACTGCCGGAAGACTGACAATTGCAGGCTAAGACAACACGCCCGGGAGCACGGCGCCAGGGCGACCTGCTACAAGGGTGAACGCCGGCCCTTCGTTCAGTGGGTCCAGCACCCGGAGGTCATTTACGAGCCCGGCAAATGTATCGATTGCGGCCTTTGCATACAAATCACCGCCGGGGCCGCAGAAGAGTTCGGCCTGAGTTTCGTGGGTCGCGGCTTCGATGTTCGGGTCGAGGTCCCGTTTGGCCGGTCAATCGCTGAAGGTCTCAAGCATTCCGCCGCCCAATGCGTGGCTGCTTGTCCAACCGGTGCGCTGGCATTCTCGAAATGAAAGGGTGATTCACCCATAATTGAAGAGTGGACGTTCGGAGCAGACTCTCAAGAAGGCTGCTTCACTGAAGTACGGTATTATTTTTTTGGAGTAACACCATGGGATTACGAAAGGTTGCAAAAAGCTGTGCGCGAGAGTGGGTCTGTGTATTAAGCGTCTGTGCAGTTGGAGCCTGTTTTCAGGGCGCTGCCGACGCCGCGGATTGGCCCAACTGGCGGGGCCCGAACTACAACGGGATATCGAGTGAAACCGGCTGGCTTACAACCTGGCCCCAGGATGGTCCCAAAGTGTTGTGGAAGGCCGAAATTGGGACGGGCTTTTCCTCGATGTCCGTGAGCAATGGCCGAGTCTATACCATGGGCAATATCAGTGACAATGACGTGCTTTATTGCCTGGATGCCGAAACGGGCACAGAGATATGGAAAAAATCGTATCCGTGTCCCTTATTTGCCAAGCAGCATGAAGGCGGTCCCTGCGGGACGCCGACGGTGGCCGACGGTGCCGTGTACACGTTCAGCAAGAACGGCGACGCCATCCGTTTCGACGCGGCGACAGGTGAGATCGTCTGGCACAAGAATCCTGCCAGGGAATTGGGCTTGAAACAGCTCACCTGGTATTTTGCCTGCTCGCCCCTGCTGGTCGAAAATCTGGTCATTCTCAACGCGGGCACTTACGGAGTTGCGCTCAGCAAGGCTGACGGCAGCGTCGTATGGCAAAATGGAAAAGAGGCGTCCGGATATGCCACTGGCGTGCCTTTCAGCGTCGGTGGCCTCACGTGTATCGTGATGCCCGTTTGCCGGGAGCTTGTGGGATTGAATCCTCAAACGGGCAAGGTGGCGTGGAAGGTTCCCTGGAAGACCAGCTATGATATTAACGCCGCCGACGCCGTTGTTTCGGGGGACACCCTCTTCATTTCCTCCGGATACAATAAGGGTTGTGCTCTATACAGAATCGCCGGCAGTAATGTGACCGAAATCTGGCAAAATAGGAACATGCGCAATCAAGTCAACAGCTCCGTGTTGTGGAAAGGACACTTATACGGCTTCGACGGACAGGTGGGCGGCGGCGGCAAGCTTGCCTGCGTTGATTTCCAAACGGGTGAAACGAAGTGGTCGCAGGCGGGAATGGGAACCGGCTCGCTCATGTTGGCCGACGGCAAGCTGATCATTCTCAGCGAGGATGGCAAGCTTCTCGTCGCAGAGGCTTCGCCGGACGGATTCAAGGAACTTGCTTCGGCCCGGATTTTGACGGGCAAGTGCTGGACCGTCCCGGTCCTGGCGAACGGCAGGATTTATGCCCGCAATGCGGCGGGGCAACTGGTCTGCGTCGATGTCGGCGGCAAAGGCTGAGCTGCCGTCCGCGGCGGCAAATTTCATCTAAGGTCTCGATAGGCGGCGCAGTGTGCCCGTCTATGAAATGATTTGTGGTTATCTTTTTGTGAGGGTTTACGAACATGTCAGGAACAACCAGTAAAGGGACATATCTGCCTGTGAAGGCTTTGGGCCTTGCGTTATGTCTTATCGTATCGGGCTATCACGATTCCGCGAAAGCGGCGGATTGGCCCCAGTGGCGCGGGCCCAACCGCGATGGAATATGCCTGGAGACGGGTTTGCTCAAGAGCTGGCCCGAGGAAGGACCGGAACTTCTGTGGGAGCTTTCCGGTCTCGGAACGGGATATTCCAGCTTCTCGATTGTGGACGGCAAACTATACACGATGGGAGACATAGAAGTCGAATCCAGGAAGGTCCAATGCGTTCTTGCCTATGATTTGTCCACGCATCAGCGATTGTGGACAGCCGAAGTCGGACCGCCGCATAATGACGGTCCTCGCTGCACGCCAACCTTCGACAGCGGCCTTCTTTACGCGATAGGCACATCGGGAGATGTCGTCTGTGTCGATGCCGGAACAGGCAAGAAGCGCTGGAGCAAGAACCTCCAGAAGGACCTGGATGGAGGCAAGAACCCCGGCTGGAAGTTCAGCGAGTCGCCGCTCATCGACGGCGAGAGCTTGTTGTGTACGCCGGGCGGACGGGATGCTGTCATGGCCGCGATTGACAAGAAGACGGGCCAGACTGTTTGGAAATGTTCGATGCCCAACATCGGACCGAACGGAAAGGACGAGGCCGGCTACTCTTCGATCATCGTCGCCGAGGCCGCCGGACGGCGCCAGTACGTACAACTGACGAACAAGGGCGTGATCGCAGTTGCAGCAAAAGACGGCAGATTCCTCTGGGGTTACAACAAAGTAGCGAACAAAACGGCCAACATCTCGACGCCTGTTGCGTACGGCGATTATGTGTTCTGTTCCACCGCCTACAACACCGGCAGCGCCTTGCTCAAGCTGACCGCCGCGAACGGAGGCGTCGAGGCCGAAGAGGTTTACTTCCTCGATGCCAAAACGTTCCAGAATCACCACGGCGGCTTCGTCCGAATCGGCGACTACATCTATGGGGGCCACGACCACGGCAAGGGCAAGCCAACCTGCCTCGAAGTCAAGACCGGCAAGGTGATGTGGCAGCAAGACCAGCCGGGCGGCGGGTCCGCAGCCGTGCTCTACGCCGACGGCCATCTGTACTTCCGCTACCAGGATGACGTGATGGCCCTGATCGAGGCCAGTCCCGAGAAATACAATCTCAAGAGCACCTTCAAGCTGCCCAGGCGTCCCGGTATGGGCGGCCAGGGCTGGGCGCACCCGGTCATTGTCGATGGCAAGCTTTACGTCCGTCACAGCGACGTCTTGTTCGTCTATGATATCAAAGGATAGCCGCCGGAACGGGACTCAATTCTTTTTGAAATGAAACAGCATGGCCCGGCTGTCCGGGGCGTCGAATGAAAAGCGACCTTGTGCGTCCTCGCTTAAGGTCTGCTCCTGTTTGCTGATGATATCATAGCGTTTGATTGTCCAGGTGCCTTCGGGCAGATCCGCGACGATGTTTTTGCGGGCTTTGTTTGTGCCCAGTACGTACTCGCGACCGTCCCATGCCAGGCCGCGGCAGTCGCGGTCGAGATTCGAGAAGATACCGAGCTCGGGAGACATTTTCCAGAACGTGACGTTGGCGTCGATGATCTCCCACAGGTATTTGAGGTTGTCGGCGCAGGTGTGCTCGGCGGGGTCGAAGCGCCCCCGGAAATACTGGCCCAGCTTGTTGCCCGGCTTCTCGCCCGTCGTGCCGTAGCCGCCGCCGAGGAAAGCGCCGAGATGCGACTCGATGGTGTCGTGCTCGCTGTGCTTGTCGCCTTTGCCTTCGTAGCTCAATTCGTCATTGACCGTCGGCTTGTTGCGGGGGCCTTTGCCGCCGGGGTTCTCCCACGTCTGCTGGAGTGCATCGGCAGAGTCGGGAAGGTTGCGAATCTTCTTCTGAATGATCTGGTGGTCGTTCCAGGCCGGCAGCTCGTCGAACTTGCTGGGCCAGCCCGTGCGGCCCGCTATATGAACGCTCAGCGGCGTCGGGTAGGGCAGGTACGTCTTGATGATGCGCCCGAACCGGGCGATCTCTTCCTCCGAGTATTTCGGGTCCTTGATTTCGAATTCGTTGCACAGGCATATCCAGACGTTGGGAAAGCTGCCGTAGCGGGCCGCGATGTACTTGAGGTAGGGCGTCGGGTCGCCGTTGTTGCCGGCGGCGCGCAGGACCGAACGCGACTCCACCGTATCGGGGCCGCACAAAATCAGGTCCGCAATCACATCGCGCTTCCAGGCGGTTCTT
>DATKWR010000036.1:0-5899 GCA_035529475.1 Sedimentisphaerales bacterium
GCAATAAATGTCGCGTCACTGGGCCGCTGGTCGTTCTCCCGCTTGGCTTCCAGTGTCTTTTGCCGGTTTTGCTGCCGTCGTCTCAGGTATGCCATCTCTGCTCCCTACCGCAAATTCTCGCCGCGGCCCCTTGTACGTGTCAAAAACAAAGCCGAACTCATCGTTCAGCCGCTTGAGAAAATGGTGCCCGCTTGGCCCGTCACTGTCATCAACAATAATGACCCTGGCGGACTTCAGGGCCTCTGGCATGACCGCGCAAATGTTTTCCCTGATACCCGCGGGGTTGCCGCTCATCCGCGGCCCGTCACAGAATATCACGTCATATTCGCCATCGAGCATGTAGGAATCATACCAGTGTCCGACACCGGGGTGATCAACAATGGGTGCAAAACCTATCGGGTTGTCATCAATTCCAACATCTTGCAAAAAGCGCCGTGTCTTCTCACCCCACAGCGGCTCGGCTTCCAGCGATGTCAGGGTTGCTCCAGCCGCCAGGATAACGGCCGTGGAGACACCAGTGCCAGTCTCAAGCACCCTTGCCCCAGGGATGCCCTTCACAACGTCATAGACGACGCTCAGAAGCAGGTAGTCCGCAGCGAAAGGTTCATTGCCGAACGCCCTGGCGACAACCATGAAGTCCGCCATTTCGGGTTTGATCCGGATGCGGGCAAGCGCCGCCTTGGCGTTCCTCTCGTAGTGACCGGTCTGCTTCAGGAGAAACGTCTGTAAGCACCCCTTCCACAGGTTATCCCCAACATGGGTAAATTCGAGGTTCGGGGCGACATGGACCTTGTACCCGGCCCTGATCGCCTTGGCACAAAATTCCAGGTCGCCGGATCGTCTTGACCTGCCCATGTGTACGGTCCTGTGGAATATCTCCACGATCGGCAACCGCCCGTAATCCCCCTTTGTCTCCCACGCTCCCCTGCTCTTGTTCTTGTTGTAGAGGGTCTGGATCACCTTTCTTGCAATGCACATGAAGCCGCCCGGAACGCCCTTGACGTCGATCAGCCCCCTATCGTCAAATTTTACATTTTCCAGGTCGTGATAAAGCACCGGGAAATCCAGGTTATTGTTCTTGAACGGATACACGCCGCAGACAATATCCTCGTCGAAGGACAGCAGCGTGGACACCGACTTTGAACTGAACTCGACATCCGCGTCGATGAACATCAGATGCGTGGCTTCGCTCTCCAGGAACATCCGGCAAAGGTCATTGCGGGCGTCATCCACATGACAGGAGCCGGACAGGATCGCCACGTCCACCGAAATGTCGTTGCTCAGGAGGTTGTGCTGTACGGCATTAAGGGAACTGACGCAGCCCGCCTTGATATCCCCGTAAGTCGGAATTGCTATGTAGACGTGCTTGGTCGCCTTCTTTCGGCGTTCGCCGGACAGGTAGAAATAGGGCATGTGTTCTCGCCATTTTTGTTTCGCCAAATGTCGCGACATGTCGCCAAATGTCGCAAGAATGTGGGGCGCCCAGGCAGGGAGGAATGCGAGGACGCCCCTTGAAGCTGCTATCAGCTTCAATTACTCAGACAGTTCCTCCCAGACGAACCCGCCGAAGCCGACTGCCGCCGTCAATGTGCCGATAGCAATCCACGCGCCGGGAACGAGGGTGAACATGCCGTCCAGAGGTTGCCACTCGCCAGAGCCGCCCGGAAGGGCGCCCGCCGTAAACCCGCTGGCAAGAGGAAGCAGATAGTACGGGTTGACAATTGTCGCCGCGGCATCAGCCTTGGCAACGCTTGTCGAACTCGCACCGATCTTGCAGTTCTGGATACTCGGTGCCGCAAGAGGCGTCGTGTGTGTCACAACACCGGCCGCGGAATAACCACCGATAAGGTGCAGGGATGCAATGGCGGCCGGAGCGACCGACAATGCAAACCTTGCACCCAGCATGGAGAGAACCTTACCGGAACCGGCCGGGTTGCTGATACACAGCCCGAGATAAGTCGTGGTAAGGGCAACGCTTGTCGTCACGGCGCCCGTAGTTGCGGCGATGTAAAGGTTACCTCTACGGGAAGCATCCGTGTATTTTCCGCCGGTCAGGATACGTGCCTCGCGGTCAAGGCGCACTGTCGTGCTCTGGCCGTCCTGGGAATCCTGCGGGCCGATTTTACCGGTGAGGGGTTCAGACATGATCTATCCCCCTCAACCGTCGTTATCGGGGATGTAGCAGATAACGACTTCACACGATCCAGCCGCTGCGGCCGCACCCGTGTGAGAAATAGTCGCAGTCACTGTCACATTAGCCGTAACGAGATAACCCCCAACCGCCTCATCCAGAGGAACGAACGTCGCCGTCTTGAGGTCCATGACGGTGCCCAGATAGTTTGGATCGTCCGGGCTTGCCGAAAAACCAACATCGATCACGTTCGTCGTAGTCGCATCGAACGCCGTCGAGACGTGAACGCCGGATATTGGTTTCAGGATGAGCGAGCCACTGGGGATCGTCCCAATGTTCGTTTCAACCTCGTTGGAGAAGATCATCGTTTTGCGCAGATAATGAACCTGCTGGGTGTGATATTCACGAGCTACTGTCATGATCTATCCCCCTAGTCTGCGCCGTAGGATGCCAACACAACAGTGCCGAAATCCACGGAGTTGAAGACACACTTTTTCAGGCCCCAGACTGCATCGATACCAACACCAAGCTGGTTCTGGTAATCGAACAGTTCCTCTGTCCAGCGATAACGCTGGCTGCCCTGATGTGCTTGCCCGTAGGCAACGATGCCGGCCTGTCTTCCGCAGAGTACCGACCGCTTGGTATTTGCGACCACCGCGTTGGAGCTCGAATTGATACCATTGGGAAGGCGCCATGCTTCGTGCAGGATCACACCGTTATATTCGCCGAGAGCGCCCGAATAGATCGGGTTGGTCTTGACGGATTCACCGCCCTGCAACCGTGCCCTGGATGCGTCGAACCACGTTACCCGTGATGTCGAGCCATCGGTCCGCATCGCATTGACGATACGGGGATGGAGGAACATCACATACTTCTCTTCGCCGCCGACGTTAATCGGAGAGATGTAGGGTGATGCCGTCTTCGCCGTGAGAAC
This sequence comes from Sedimentisphaerales bacterium, assembly GCA_035529475.1. GTDB lineage: Bacteria > Planctomycetota > Phycisphaerae > Sedimentisphaerales > Anaerobacaceae. Next base: position 3,066 of record DATKWR010000036.1, read on the forward strand.
GCACTCGTCGATGTTCTCAAGGATGAAACGGTCATCCGTGGCCGAGGTCAAACCCTCGTCTGCCGTGTTGGAACCAGACCAGATAACGCGGCCCGAAGATGGCGCCGTAATGGTGTTGTTGCCATTGTAGACGGCCAGCGCCGGATCGACGGTCTGGTTGTCCTTGGAGAAGGACGTTGCGGAGCGCCCGGACAGGTGTAAGAACATGGTCGTGTCCATACGCATGGCCCACCACTGGGCCAACCTGTTGCGAGCCATTTCACGGAGATTCTCCGGCACACGCTGTTGATCGATGCTGCGTTTGTTCTTGACCCGGACTGCATGTCGCAGCTCGTTGATCAGGACAGAATCGTCATACGTGGTCAGATCTTCTTCGTTGCCTTCCAGCGCGCCACCTTCCGTGACACCATCGCCGGTCAGCGACATGACAAGGCCGCAGGTGATCTTGTCACCAGGGGCTTTGCCGGTTTCATTCTTGACCTGAATGATGTTGTCTTCACCCTCGCCCATGAACTTCGAGAAGTACGACCGTTTGTGTACTTCCTTGATGAACTTCGCGGACCAAAGCTTGTTGGACAAAGCATCATTCACGCCAAAGGTTTTTGTAGCCATGACAGCCACTCCTTTGTTGTGAAAATTGATGAGTTGTGATCCGCGCTGTAACGCCGCGCTCGGCGAGCGTCCTGATGTCGTTCAGGGACGAAAACGAAGGGCGGTGATGACGGACACCGCAAACCGGAAAATTACAGTGGGTAAAGCGCCACCGACCGCTACTGGTTCCGGGCTATTTCCTCAAGCCTGGCGAAGAGCTTGGGGTCGTCCATCGCCAATCTGTCGAGTTCGCCGCCCGATAGGGCTTCCACGTCCTCGATGGTATATTCGGCGGCCACTGACTTGCCACCGCCGGATAGGGTTTTGGATGCAGCCTGCGCGGAACTGAGCCGCTGCAACTTCGCGGCCGCATCAACTGTTTTCTCTTCGCCATTGGGCTTCGCCTGCCCTTGTCCGAAGCCCCAGAACCATGCGTTCTGAAGTGTGTATTGTTTCAACGCAGCCTCGTCGTTTGGCGCATTGTTGGCATATTTCAGCATCTCGCCGCGGACGGCATTGCGTAGCTGCTGGCCGGCAAAGCCCCGATCCTCATATGCCTTGACCGTCGCCTCGACCGCAAAGTCGAACGCCTCGGCAGCGTGGGGGTCTTTAGCCGCCAGCTCGTTGCGGTATTTCACCACATTGTCGATAATGACGTTTTCCCGGTTGAACTGCTCCTGTGCCCGCACCTGCTGCTCGGCCGTCTGGTTCTGCTTGTGAACCATGTCCTCGACCCGCTGGCCGATCTGCTGGATATAGGCGAGCGGGTCTTCATTGACATCGATCTCTTGTGGCTCGGTGTCTTCCTCACTCTCCTGCGCTGCCTGTCGCTCCGTCATGCGCTCGAACAGGCGCGTCTGGACCGCCGTCAGCTCGGCGAGCTGCTGCTTGGTCGTCTTCAGTTCGTCGCGGGCTTCCCTGAGTGCCTGGTTGGGAACGTAGCCCTTGGGATGCTCGGCAGGCTCCTCGGGTTCCTTTTCCTCGGCCTCCTGTGGTGCCTTGGCTTCGCTCTCCTCGCTCTCCAGCTCGGCCAGGGCTTCCATGTCGGCCTTGGTGAAGCCGGTCGTGTCCAGCCCCGCCAGTGCGCCGGTTTCAACCTCGCCAATTTCTTCGTCTTCGCCAGTGTCTTCGCCAATTACTTTTTCGCCAGCCATTAACCTGTCTCCTATTGCATCAGTAAAAGCGCGACAATGGCATCCTGGTTTCTGTTATGCCGCACCATGTCATCGAGGCGCTCCTCGACAATTTCAATTTCCACCCGCAGGTTTTCAGCAACGCGACTGAACGCCTCACTGACCTGGATGGTCGCCGCTTTGCGTTTCTTCGCCTTGGCAACGCGATCCAGCTCGGCCTGGACCGTGACAATGGAGGCCGTGACCTCCTGCCTGGTGAACTCGACTTCGGCCAGGTCCGCCCGGATCTCCTTCAGGGCAGATCTTTGAGCCGCTACCCTTTGCGCCTCGGCCCGTTCGGCCAGTGCCTTTGCAGCCTCTAATGCGCGCAGCCGGCGCCGCTCTTCCTCAAGCAGTGCGTTTGAGTATGCCCGGCGCCTGGTAAGCTGCTGGAACGGCGGCAGCGGGTGATGTCCGCCGATCGCCGCGGATGCCGCCGCTGCACCGTAGTTGCGGCGAACAATGTCGGCAATTGTCGTCGGGTTGCCATAGCCGCGGGTTGTGAGTGTTCCCTCTGGGTAGGTTACAACGACAGCGGCTGTATATCCCCGCCGGACGACATCGGCAATTGTCCCAAACGTGCCATAACCGCGTGTAACAGTCGTGGCGATGGACATTTAAACACGCTTGGCGTCGGTCGGCGAAGTCGCATCGTCCAGGGTCACGATAAATGCCGTGGTCGTATTATCCAGCTTTCTCACCGTGACCGACGTGGTGACAATGCCAAACTGCATCAGCATCTGATGAATTGCGAACGCCGCCTGGTCGCGTGTCGGTGCCGCACCATTGGCCGCGTAGCTTTCCGTCATCTGCTGGGTTCCGACAGCCGTGGCAATCTCAGTGCCAAAGTCCGCATGCGTCCCTGCCGCTGTCAGCCAGTTTGCCGGGATGGTGGGCAGGTTGGTGAGCGTTGTCACGGTGGCGAGTGTGCCCGTGATGTTGCCGGTCATGTTGAACGTCTGTGTGCCGCTCGCAAGAGTAGCACCGTCTGTCCCGGTGATGGTGTCGAGGTCTGCCTGTGCCGTGTCAATCTTGGTATCAAGTGCCCCCAGCCCGTCCGTGGCGTTGGCT
>DATKWR010000037.1:0-4078 GCA_035529475.1 Sedimentisphaerales bacterium
AAGGTCGTGGGTTTTGTCACAAGGGATAGTCTGGATAATCTGGGGCTTTCAGACTATGTCGCCGTCTATTTGCCTCAATCGTACAATTTTGCCGGCAACGTCCTGCTTTTTCCCAAAGACGCCGTTGCGCCGCTCAACATCGAAAGTTCGCAGGCGATGGCCTTCATCGTCTCGGGCGGCGTCTCCGGCATCTCGTCCTGAGCGAATCCGGAATCCTGGCACGTTTCTTCCGAGCGTACAACATGTACGCCGCATCGGGCTGAGCCTCACCCACCTTTCTTACAACCGCCGAGCATCCCGACCAGAGCGACCCCCAGTACAACCAATAGCACATGTTTTCCCATAAGCGTAGTTCTCCATTGGCCCGCATGATACACTTGCTTGAGCGGATAGTAAAGGGAAAGATTTCGTCGTTCGTAGCTCGTAGCGCTTCGCTCGCCGCTCGCGGCCATTCAATATCGGACCCACCAAGAAAACAGGAAGAAGCCTGCTGGAGTCACTGACAGCTTTGGTCGATATAGCTGCGCAATGAAATCGCGCAACGGCTATACACTCGTTGAATTGTTGGTCGTCATCATCGTCGTCGGTATCCTGGCCGCAGTGATGGTCCCGATGATGCAGGGCCGGATCGATTCGGCCAAATGGTCCGAAGGACGGGCCATAATGGGGACCATCGCAAGGGCCCTGCGCGCCCATATCGCCGAAAAAGGGGCCAATTTCACACCCGTTCCGACCCTGGAGGAGCTGGGCATGGCGCCGGGCGACCTGAACGGGACGTACTTCACAGGCGGCGAAGCCGGGGCGGGCGACCTCTCCTGGGTCATAAACAGTAGCAACCCCCTGAATTTCCTGATCACCGCCACCGCCCCGTCCGGCGTGAAAACCCCTTCTCAAATCACCCTCAACCACGCCGGCATCTTCACAGAAACACCCTAACGGCTCCATTGGCGATTGACGATTGACAATTGGCGATGGCTAAGCCATAAATTGAAAATCGTAAATCGTAAATTGTAAATCCCGACTGGAGACGGATCAGCGTGAAGGTTCGTGAAGTCATTTTACATTTACCCGGCTGGACCGAAATGTTGCTGGTCGATGCGGATCGCAGTTACCTAACGGCAGAGGACCGCATGCGGCTGGTCATCAAGCTGGCGCAACTGAATATTGAGCATCAGACCGGCGGACCCTTCGGCGCGGCGGTATTTGAATTGAGAACCGGCCGTCTCATGGCGGTCGGCGTGAATCTCGTGGAGTCGGCCAATTGCTCCATCGCCCACGCCGAGATGGTCGCTATCGCTCTCGCGCAGCAGGCAGCCGGACACTACGACCTGGGAAGCAAGGAAGGCACTGCCTGTGAGCTGGTCACGAGTGTGGAGCCATGCGCGATGTGTCTGGGCGCGATTCCCTGGTCAGGTGTTCGAAGCCTGGTGTGCGGCGCGCGAGACGAGGATGCTCGCCGAATCGGATTCGACGAAGGAGCCAAGCCGGATCATTGGGTAAAATCGCTCGAAAGCCGTGAAATCCGTGTGCTTCGGGACGTTCTGCGCGAGCCAGCGCAGGCCGTGCTGTTGGACTATCAGAAACGAGGGGGGCTGATCTATAACGCCCGCAAGGAAGAAAGTCCCGAATAAGCGCCGCGTCAACAAACAGCACGGCGTGAAAAGAAGAACCATCCAAACCGTTGCTTGCCTGTTGAACGGCTTCTGCAAAATGGAGGTTAGGACCTTATGAGACGTCATTCAGGAACACTGACTCTTCTGTGGGCGGCTTTTTTCTGCTTCTGCGGCTTCTCCGCGAGATGCGATGCAGGGGCAGAGGACAAAGAGAACGTTCGCTGTGCCGTTGAAGCCGAGGAGGTCGTTACAAGCTACGCGCCGGCCAACAATGGCGCAGGACCCTTATGGTGCTATGGTTCGACGGTGATTGCACGACAGGGCGGCGACGTTTATCTCTCGGTCATCGAGACCGGCGAAGGCGTTCCGCCGCTTTGCAATACCCGTTGGCAGTTGTGGCATCGGGGATCGGACGGCTGGAAGCTCGCACAACAGGAGAAGGACTATCGCCAGCGCGAGCCTTGTCCGATTGGATTGTTCCAAGGCGCCGCCGTCTTTCTGTCAGTCAACCCATCGACCGAGCCTGTCGGCACCAAGTATGGGCCGTGCAAGCCGCAGGTGCTCGAATTCAATCGGGAGAATCTCAGCGGCGAGCCGAAAATACATGCGCCCGCGTGGACCGAGGGGACGTACTTTACCGACCATTCGTACCGGGGTTTTGCCGCCGATGGAGCCCGGGGCGAACTGCTGCTGCTGAACATTAACGCCAAGACCAGCGATCAGTTCGTCTCTTACCGGGACCGTCAGGGCCAATGGCACGCGAAAGGAAAAATCACGTTTCCCATCAGGGCTTGTTATCCCCAAGTTGCCCTGCGGGATGGTTGCGCGCACGTGATGGCGATTGGCGATATCGTTGAGCCGGTTGCTGAATGGAGAAAGCTCAAATTCGAGAAACTCAAACGGCAGTGGGACTACGTTTTTCGGCGCCTGTTCTACACTTATAGCGATGACATAAGCAGAGCCGATTTCTGCGCACCGATCGAAATCGACACCGTCGAGAACACCGGCGGTCACATTCAGAATCTCGACCTGTACGTTGACGCTGCGGGCGCCGCTCACCTGCTCTACCTGAAGCGGCCTCACCAATATGAGTTTATCCGCGACAAATACTTCCCGGGCCAGGCCATGACGGCCCAACTGGAATATGCCGTGGTCGCAAAGGGAAGCGTCGTATCACGCAAGACTCTGGCCCGGACGCCCGCGGGAGCTGGAGGTTTTGAGCCGTCGTTCGGCCGGTTTCACGTCAACCAGAAAGGGGACCTTTATGTCATCGCTGTCGGGTCGGGCATCGAACCGCAAAGCCGGGGGCGTAACAATTACATCGGACGCGTCGGGGCAGGAAAAGACCGGCTCAATTTTGAGCGAATTCCGCTGAAACATCCGTTTGGCAATTTCTTCACGAACACGCCGCGAGGCGGCTCGGCACCGTCCGATGTGATCGACCTGTTCGGGACCGCCGACGACAGCCCGAATCTACGTTATGCTCGAATTCGTATCGAATCTTACGGAGATTGAGCATGGCACGAGCAAAAACCCTTTTCTTACTGACTCTTGCAGTCAGCCTGTCTTTGGCGGGATGCAGCAAGAAAAGTGACCCAGGCGACGATGAGCGTTTGACCATTGCAGTCATTCCCAAGGGCACGATTCACGAATTCTGGAAGACCGTGCACGCCGGCGCCGAAATGGCGGGGCAGGAATTGAATGTAGAGATTCTCTGGAAGGGCTCGCTCCAGGAGGACGACCGGGAAGCTCAGATTGCAGTTGTTGAAAACATCATCACGCGAAATGTCGATGGAATCGTCCTGGCTCCGCTTGACGATGCGGCGCTCCGCCGGCCCGTCGATGAGGCGATGCAAAGCGGAATACCGGTGGTCATCTTTGACTCGGGCCTGCGCGGCGAGAACTACGTCAGCTACGTCGCCACCGACAACTTCAAGGCTGGGCAGCACGCCGGCGAGTACATGGCAAAACTGCTCGACGGCAAAGGCAAAGTGGCGGTCTTGCGGTATGCAGAGGGTTCCTACAGCACGACCCAACGTGAGGACGGCTTTCTCGATGCAATCAAGGGGTTTGACGGCATCGAAGTCGTAACCTCCAACCAGTATGCCGGGGTGAGTACGGAAAGTGCACTGAGGGCGACCGAGAATTTGCTCGCTCGATTTGGCGGAAGCACCGGAAACTTGCAGATCGACGGCATATTCTGTGCGACCGAGCCGACTACCCTGGGGATTCTGCGTGCATTGCAGAATGCGGGCTATGCCGGAAAGGTCAGATTCGTCGGCTTTGACAGCTCCGAGAAAATGATTGCCGCCCTGCGAGCCGGTGAGCTGGACGGCTTTGTCGTGCAGAATCCCTTGCAGATCGGCTATCTGGGCGTCAAAACCCTGGTCCGGCACATCCGCGGCGACCAGGTGCCCGGACGAATTGATACGGGATCCATTCTTGTGACGGGGCGGAATCTCGAC
>DATKWR010000038.1:0-8636 GCA_035529475.1 Sedimentisphaerales bacterium
CCGATGAAAAGGATGCCGCCTGACTTGTTGTCGCGGATTAGGAACAGAAACGGATGGTCGGCGCGGAAGACGGGTGTCTCGCTCGGCCCGAGAGACGTGAGCTTCATTGTCACGCCCGTGGCAGCGGCGGCCTCAGTGCCCTCTTCGTTGACGTCAACGTAGGCTTTGTGTATGACGGCCGAGATGAAAAGGTCCTTCTTTCCATCCATCCCGGAAAAATCGGCACTGCTTGAAAACGCATCGGTCATCCCCATCGACTGCAACACGGAGGCCAGGCTGAACTGGGTCGTTACCTTGAACTTTGGAACGGAAACGACAACCTCACGGCTGTACAAGCGGGCCAGCCATTGAGAGAGGTTCTCCGCGGTGAGGACCTCCTCCAGCTTGCTTAGCCCGTCCGGCTCTTTCGGAAGCAGAATGATCATCGAAAGCTCTTTATCCACGTATGGCAATTCGAGGCCCTGAAGGGTCTCGGTTTCCGTGTAGCCGAACTGCGCCGTCTGATTCATCATCGGGACCTCAATCTTTCGCCCGTCGGCAAGCACGAAGGGCGCATCCTGCGTCCGGTCCTTCTTGAACTGCCTGGCCCAATTGCCCTTGAAGTAGATGGCGTTTGTCAGAACCAGCCTGGTCATTGAATCCAGCACGCCTGCCGGCAGCAAATCCTTGATCTTGCCTTTAGTCTGCTTTTCCACCCAGGCGTTGATTGTTTTGCGAGCCGCTTCTGTAGCCCCGATGAAATCCACCTCGTTGAGCTGACCGCCATAGTTAGTGCGAACAAGCTCCAGAAACTCCTTAAGGAATCCAAATCCCTTCTGGCCCCAGAGCGCATTGGCCACATTCAGGGTGTAGGCCCCCTTCTCGCCTCTTTTGTTCAGGTCCTTTATGATCTGGCCGTAGGCGGAAGCAAACTGCCGCTGGTCCGGCCCGGGAGGCGCTGACTCAGCAATGGCGGGAAAGTGCAGCACTTGGGCCATCTGCGACGCGGTCCGGCCTCGCGCCCCGGCGCGCGTCATCGCCAGGGCGGTCGAGATACTATAGGGCGAGACAAACAGGTTCCCCCCCTGGCTCCGCAACTTCGCATAAAGTTCAAGAGCAAACATGTTGTTGGCCTCCACGATGAGGTGTTCCGCCGCTTCAGTGCTTCCGGCGGCATTTTCCGCCGCCAGCCCGTAAGGCGCAGCCATGGCCGCCACGACCAGCATAAAGACCCATCGACCGGTTTTCATTCTGTTGCCCTCAGATTTTTCCGTCCAAAAAACCGCTCATTTCAATTCACTGACATAGGTTACGACGCCAGCCATAGCGGACGGGTTGACAGTAAATTCGCGAAAACCCTCGAAAAACCGCCAACGGTTGTGAGAAACAACCCTGCCGTTCGTTCTTGGGGGCGGAACCGCTTTTTTTCATCTATTCGGCCTCAATCATTGACAACCACAAGCATTTATTGTAGTATAGACGATAGGAAACGAACTGTGAAAGGTCTATTGTTCGTGAGGAACGTTATGGACTCTGAAAAAGACGGCTTCTCGCGTCGATTCAGGTGGCATATCCTCGTTGTTTGCCTTGTAGTGGCTATGGTCGCGGTGCTTACACTTTTTACCGATATCTTTGCAAAGGCCCAAACGGACTTGTTCCGTCTGCTCGTGTTTATGCTTGGCGCCCTGGTGTTTATCGGCGCCCTTCTGACCATACTCTCAAGACTGTTCAATATCCTCGATGCGCTGAAGGACAACAGCGCCAAGCTCAAGGACGTGGCCGGCGCCCTGGACAAAATCAGTACGGAGCTGACGCACATCAATCACAGTACCCGCGTGAGCGAAACGGCCAAAGCCATCGCATTCCGCGACGAGGACAGGCAATCGCTGAGGGAGGCCGTGTTCGACAAGCTCCAGCAGCAGGATTTTGTTGCTGCGAACGAGCTCATTGATGAAATAGCCCGGCGTCCTGAGTACAAGGATCTGGCCGAACAGCTCAGAGCACAGGCCCGCCGTTACCACGATGCAACCGACCAGGAACGGATGAATCAGGTCATAGCACATATCGAGAGGCTGCTGGACGCCTGCCAATGGACCAAGGCAAGCACCCAGATCGAAGGACTGATCAAGGCCCATCCGGCCAATGAGCGGGCCAAGGCCGTGCGGCAGGTCCTGCTCGACAGGAAACAGCAGCGCAAGAAAATCCTGCTGGCCGCCTGGGATGACGCCGTGAAATCGCAGGAAACCGATAGAGGTCTCGATATCCTGAAAGAGCTTGACTTCTACCTGACTCCGAATGAAGCATTGGCCCTGCAGGAGGCAGCGCGGGATGTATTCCGAACAAAACTTCACAACCTGGGTGTGCAATTCGCCATCGCCGTGACGGAAAAACAATGGGCGGGTGCCCTGGACGTCGGCCGGCAGATCATCAAGGATTTCCCGAACAGTAAGATGTCTGAGGAGATTCGCGGCAAACTCGACGTCCTGACGCAAAACGTTGAAATGCAAAGCACTTAAGCAGCACCTCGCAGAGAAACGCAGAAGGTGCAAGGCGGTCCAGCCAAGTCTCGTATTCTTCTGTTTCTGATAATTTTTGCAACACAGTCCGAGAATATATCCACTTTTTTGCCTATGGGACGTCTTTTCGCTTGACGCGAGATCGATGTGAGGTTAAAGAAGTAATACTACAAGCACGGCTTGAGAAAGGAAAACAAGAGTTCGTGGTTGTGGCGTCACGACAGCGAGTCGAAAGACTCAGTTGTATGGATGTGAGAGTGAAATAGGAGATTTCAGCAGGTTTCGATGGAAAGGAGTCCAAAACTATGGTCAAAGGAGTGAAGAGAATAAGTATCTACGATGTGATCGGCTGGACGGGATTGGTGAACGTCGTCTGGAATTCGACGCCTCATCCCTTAAAGCTCTTCGCTCTGCCTTACGGCTTATGCGTCTACCGGCATATTCTTAAAGCCAGCTCAAACTTGCAGCAATTGCTGGGTGTGCATAGCCGGGAATACATGTCCTCCAAGCTGTTCCGGTTATTCAGGCCAAGATACCGCATGGTCAAAGGCGTACTGGCGACCTACGGAATAGACGGTTGACGGACGGCTTCTGCGAGAAGATCAGGCAAAGGTGACCGGGAGAGCACGAGTCTCGCGGTCAGGCATTTATCTCACTGAAGGTCGAACAATGATTGAGTCTTGATCATTGTCACCTGGTCCGGATAGGCCGTGAAGGTGTGAATGTGCAGTTCTGCGCGTCGGGCCTCAAAGTCAACATAGCAGAACGGCTGAAGCCCATCGACTTCCAATTCGGGGAACTTGACAAACACGCCGCGATTGCGCGCAAACCGTTCGAGGTCTATGTGGCTCTGGCGATACAGGTTCGGGCTCATCTTCTCGACCTGAAAGTCAGTGACGTAACTCGCTCCCCGGTTCAACGTGCACTTGTGCGTCCGCGGACCGCGGAACTGAAAACGCTCCAGAAGACCTCGCGAAGGCAGCATCTGGCCCGGCGTGCTGACAACCTCGGTCAGGCAGACGTCGCCGGCGAAGACGCTAACAACATGAGTACAGCCGGTCACCCAAATGATCGCTTCGTACTTTTCAGTATTCAAATGTCGGGTGGCGTAAATCTGAAAAAGCTCCGGGTGCAAAGGTCTTTGGAAAAGACTAAACATCAATTCTTCAACAGCAACGTTGATCTGCGGTGATTCCATCGTATAGTCCTAACACAGAATACGGGCTCTCAACATGCCGTTATTATACCAGAACACACACGCTAATTCAAGGCTGATATCAGTACTGAAAGGGGCGATTCCGGCCCTTATAGGACGATTGTTATGCAAGCATCGCAGGCTCAACGAGTAACGGGAAGGCACTTTTTTCAAAAAAGTCAAAAAAAACCGACTGGGCGGATATTTTTACGGCGGAAAAAAGTGCACCGTGATGGAGACTGCAATAATGTTGTAGGAGGCATGAGTCCCGGCGGTAATCCCAAAGCCACGAATGGCAAAAAGAGCGGCAAAATAAATCCCCGCGATCGTCCGAAAGGCAAACCTCGTAACATTGAAGGGGTCTATCAGATTGGGCTGGCCCGTGAGAAAATCCACGTGGTGATGCGCGCTGAACAATGCCGCCGAAATAAGAACGGAGAGGATGGCCGCGCTTTTGTGGCTCAGCCTGAGCGCATCCTGAAACAACAGCATCAGAAGGCATATCAGAATCAAACGGAAGACGAGCTCCTCGTAGATCCCGGCGCCGATTCCCGTAACGACGTCGGCCAGCAGGAAACGATTGGCCGTTCCTCGGATGGCCGCGCCCCCGGGCGCAGATGGAGTCTGCCCCGCCGTTGAAGAGCAGGTCGCTGCATACTCCCGCTGTGCCGACGGCCAATCACCGTCGAAGGAAGTGCCGCGGCTTTGCGCCCCGGGGGAACTGTTCAGAAACAATGTCAGGACAATCAGCGGAACAGCCAGCAGAACGCATTCAGCCGCCATCGGCAAAAGGTCGCCAAGCCAAAGACGCCACTGCTTGCCCGACGCAATTTGAAGGGCCAGCAGAATGACCACGACCGCCAGAGGCGGCGCCGCCCACGCGAATTTGCCGCCAAAGCCCAGCGATTCGAGAAGGTTTTGCAGCCATACGAACGCAACAACTCGTATCTGCGACTGGTTCAGAACATCCGTATTGATGCGAAATGTCCCTATCTCGTAGAAAAGGATGAACGGCAACAGGAAAACAATCGCGCAGATCGGACGCGACGTCCTCTCGAGATAAGAATCCCGCGCGAAGTTGAACAACTGGCTCTTGCTTTGCTTGATCCTGGAGCTGCTGCTGTTCTTCGCTTTCGCCATCTCGGGCCCTCGACCGCGCCATACACCTTCTCCCCGGCGCTATACGACAATTCCCACAACTGAATTTCTATAGAGTTTAATCCGCCTGAGCCGAAAATACAATAGGTAAAAACAGCAAATACGAAAGACATGAGGCCGGCAAGAGAAATGAAACCTTTCCTGTGCTTTCTGGGTGGGTGCGAGTTCGAGTACATCATCGCCGAGCTGAAGTCCCGCCCCGAGGAATACCTTGACTTCGATTACTTCTACAGCTTCCAGCATCGCGGGCAAACCGACCCCTACACTTTCCTTGCCGACCACGCAGAGGAAGTGTTTGAGATGAAGCCGGACGTGGTTTTCCTTTCGCAGCACGATTTCATGATGACCCCGATCACCGGTATCCAGTTGAACGGCGCCGTATCGAGAGAACAACAGGACGTGCAGTTGAAAGAGCTTATGGACCGGTGCGAGCTGATGGTCCTGACGCTGCTGCCGTTAAACGTCCCGATCGTGATGCAGTTCTTCCCCTGGTTTCGGACAAACATGCTCAATCGCTTCAAGCAAACCGGGCCTCTTTACAACGAAGAGCAATTCATGAGAAAATACGTTGGGGCGCTGGAAGAGCTTGCCGTGCGCTATCCGAACTTCTATCTTCTCAATCTCACCAACGTCTGCGCCATGCACGGATTCGGGCAAACGTTGAAGCAAACGGACGCGCCCTGGTACAGCCACATTCAATACCCCGCCACGCATCCGGCCAGAGAATACACCCACCTGATCAATTACGTCCTGCGGCGCGACAAGAAAGTCAAGTGCGTTATCGTGGACCTCGACAACACGATGTGGAAAGGAGTCATCCGGGACGTCGGCGTGGAGAATCTCGAAGTCCGGATCGACAGAGAACGGTTCCGCTGGAATGTTCTGGCCATCCTGCACGCCCGAGGAATTCTGATCGGCGCAATCAGCAAGAACGACCCGTACCTTGAAGACGATATCAGGAATTTCATCAGGCCGCATCTTGCCGGGACCGAATTTGTATGTTTCAGGCTCAACTGGAAGGATAAATGCGAGAACCTCCTGGAGGTGCAGCAGCAATTGAATATCGGCCTCGACTCCATCGCCTTTATAGACGACAGCCCCTTCGAGAGAGAACAGATGAAGGCGGTGCTTGCCGATGTGAGAGTCTATGACGAGAACATCTTCGAACAACTGCTGTATTTGCCCGAATTTCAGCCTGAATTCATCACCCGGGAAAGCAAGAACAGGGCAAAATCCTATATCCAGGAGGATCGACGCAGGCAGGCCCAGACCGCCTCGGCATCGGCAAAAGACGATTTTCTCAGGCAGTGCGAATTCAAAATCGACGTGCAGAAGATGATGCCTTACGAAGTCGATCGCGTGACCGAATTGATCCAGCGAACCAATCAGCTCAACACGTCCATCAAGCGATACACCAAAGACCAGATCATCGCTTTGAGCAAAGAGCAGGGCTGTGATATATTCGTCACCCACGTGTGCGACAAGTTCGGCGACTACGGCCTTGTCGGCGTCTGCATCGGGCTGCACCAAGGCGGCACCTACGAAATCGATACGTTGCTCTTCAGTTGCCGCGTCATGAGCAAAGGCGTCGAAGATTACACGCTCACATCGGTGCTCAACCACGTGCGGACGCACCATTTCGACGAAGCGATCGTGCGTTTCAAAAAAGGCCCGAAGAACGACCAGATGCGGGCCATCCTGAGCAAGAACAGCTTCGTCGAAACCGGCGCCGAGGCAGACACAGTCCTCTATCGTTTCAACCTGAAAGAACAAAACATAGAGCCCGCGCCCCAATGGTTCTCCCCTGTTGAGCTAACCGCCGGAACAGTACCGGTGCTTTCCGCGTAAGATTCGTATGACCAACGAAACACTCACAGAAATCTACGAATTGCTGTACGAGGCGTTCGGACCCCAGCACTGGTGGCCCGGCGAAACACCGTTTGAGGTGATGACGGGGGCGATACTGACGCAGAACACAAGCTGGACCAACGTCGAGAAGGCAATCGCGAATTTGAAATCCGCCGGGCGCCTCAGCCCCGAGGCGCTTCATCGCATCGAGCTCTCAAGACTCGCCGAGCTGATTCGGCCTGCGGGGTACTACAACATAAAAGCAAAGAGGCTCAAGAATTTCCTGGAGTGGCTCTTTGACAGCTACGATGGCAACCTCGCACATCTCGAATCCGTCGCCACAGACCGGCTGAGAGAAGAGCTGCTGTCTGTCACGGGAATCGGCCGCGAAACCGCCGATTCGATATTGCTCTACGCGCTGGGCAGACCTGTCTTTGTCGTGGATGCTTACACCGCCCGAATTGCCGTCAGGCACGGATTGATCGAGCCGGACGCCGATTACGAGCAGTTGCGGGAATTATTCGAGTCGAATCTTCAGCAAGACACCAAGCTGTTCAATGAGTATCACGCCCTGCTGGTTCGAGCGGGCAAAGAATTTTGCAGACCGAAGGCCCGATGCCTCGGCTGCCCTCTTGAGAAGCTCCCTCATACTGTTGACGCCGAATACCCTTGAATCAATATGCTCGCCCCTGGCCTGCCAATGATCTTTTTGAGCAGATATGATTCAGGACCGCCACAAATGCAATCCAGCACGAAACTATCATAACGGCAAGGGAGACGGGATTCATTATATTACGCCAAAAAAGAAACATGGATACCATAATGACGGACAATACTTCATCAATCGCTTTTCGCCGGAGCACGAGATTAAGAGTAAAGGCGATCGGCAGTAACAGCAGAGGAATAAACAATTGCTGTAAAGGCACAGCGTGAAAACTGAAGTTGATTCCTTGAAGCGTGATATCAGGCATGATAGCCGCCATTGGTATCGTAATAGCCGCTATCGCCGCAACAATCGCAGTGAGCAGCACGGTAATTGTGATAACAAGCACCATTGTGGAAAAGAATCTTTCCTTTCGCCCGCCGGAAATCAACAGGGCAGAGTAAACCGGCAGTCGCAGGTGTATGGCCATAAGGCCCGGTATCAAAAACAATACGATTGTCATATCCGCGCTCGCATAACACAAGAGACACAGCGTCACTAAAATACACAATATCCAAAACAAGCACCACCTACCCTGCGATAAGGACAATGCAAATACAGGATACAAGCTGCCCCAGATATATTTCCCAACGCTTGCACATTTGCTCTTTCGCAGGCGTAAAAGAAAGAATTCTTCCACGCGTGGATTTATCCTGAATTCTCTATCCCCTTTTGCGGCAATCCTGGCCCGGTCCCATTTGCGCTGGCTATTTCTGTTCACCAGACCGAAGAAGGCGAATAACGGCTTGTCACAATACCGCCTGGCAATACTCTCATCGCCCAAACTCATCCATGCGACGATGCTGCTGAGAACTCCGATGGAAACAGAGAATGCAGAATATTTTGCGATAATGTCCTCGAAAATATCCGGCTCGGAGAACAGGAAAACCAAAAGAATCCACCAAAACAGGTTTGTTGGCAGGTGGGCTTGGCCTTGAGTTAAGAATAACATTCCGGCTCCAAACCAATAGAGAGTCAGGAAGGCAAAAAACGCCGACAAAACCACCAGAGGCAATTGCCATGAATCAAGACCCGGGTACTCAAGGAAAAGCAGCGAATACAACAGGCTAAGCAGTATTCCTATCAGGAGCATGAAACATCTGGCGGCCTTTCTATGGCCGGGCAGGCAATACGCAAAAGGCTTATTCAGGATTTCAATTTGCATTGACGCTGCTGTTAGTCCCGTCAAAACAAACATCAATATTGCAAACGGTACGAATCTGCCCTGGCCGGCTTT
>DATKWR010000039.1:0-11484 GCA_035529475.1 Sedimentisphaerales bacterium
AAAGCCTATCTGAACGACGGTTCGGGCGTTTTTTCGATTGGTCCGGCCATGCCGGTTTCGGGTATCAACGATCCGCGTGCCATTGCGTTCGCCGACATTGACAACGACGGCGACCTTGACTTTGCCGTCGGAGTCAAGCGCTCTCGCAACTGGCTTGTTCGCAACGATTACACGGGAAAGAATAACTGGCTGAAAGTAAGGCTTGTTTCGCCCGGCGGACAGGCCGGAGCATTCGGCGCCAAAGTCAGCATCTACCCCGCCGGCAAGGGCAGCAGGAGGTCCCTGTTAGGACTCCGCGAAGCCAAGAGCAACTATGGTTATTTAGGCCAGGACGACCCCGTACTGCACTTCGGGCTTGGTCCCCACGAGTCCGTCGATATTGTGATCGTCTTTCTTGACGGCTCAGAGGCCGCCGCCACAGATGTCCCGGCCAATCAGACCGTCGCGGTCGAGGGCGCTTCGATAAAGCATAAGAAAGCAGACCGTGTCCCGGGTCCCTGACTTCTCCGAGAGTCGTTCCGTGCAGCGCGAACAAGCTGTGTGGCCCGGTTGGAATTCACTCGGCCTTCCGCACAATCGCAGCGCAGACCCGGCGTGCAGTACACCGTCTCGTCGATCGCTGCCAGCCGCCGTTGCAACTGGACGGCCATGTCCTTAACGTAACGGGGCACTGGCTCCCAGTCGGCGAAGGCGATACCAAACGGTGCGAGGACTCGCATGACTTCCTCTTCTGTGGGATTGTAAGAGTCCTCCTGCCCGAATCCCTTGATGCCGGTCGGGCTGTGATCGGCCGCACCACCCTGCAGAAGCCGGACGCGCACCAGGCGCACGCGAAGTCATTAGGCTGTTTATTCTTTCGGCGAACACCAAGGTACGTGATTCTGCTGGACATCATGCGCTTTGTCAATTAGCATTTCATGAAGTGTTCTCTGATGCTGTGCCCGGGCAGAAAGGAAAAACTTTATGATAAGCAGAATTCCATTCTTCCAAACGTTTGTATTTGTCGTCGTGGTATTTCTCTTGATCTCCACAGTGTGCGGTCAGGATACGCCTCAACAGCGTGCGGTCAAGGAAATCCTGGACGCCACCGGGGTCAAGGGCGGGCTGATCGTTGCCGTTGGCTGCGGGGATGGAAAGCTCACGGCGGCTTTGCGGGCCGGTGACAGCTATCTGGTGCACGGTATCGACAGAGATCCACAGAATGTGGAAAAGGCCCGCAAGCATATCCGCTCGGTCGGCCTTTACGGCGATGTGTCGGTCGATAGCTTCGACGGCGAGCACCTGCCCTACATCGACAATCTCGTAAACCTGCTTGTGGCGGAGGACCTCAATGATGTTTCTATGGATGAAGTTCTGCGCGTCCTGTGTCCGAACGGAGTTGCGTATATCAAGGCAGGCGAGAGATGGCAGAAGACGGTAAAGCCGTGGCCTTCCGATATCGACGAATGGACGCATTTCCTCCATGACGCGGACAACAACGCCGTGGCGAAGGACACCCGAATAGCGACGCCGAATCATCTGCAATGGGAAGCCGAACCCAAGCGCACGAGAGACCACGATGCGCAAGCCAGCATAAGTGCGATGACCTCCAGCAACGGACGCATTTTCTACATACTCGACGAAGGACCTACATCGCTCATTCATCAGCCCGCGGACTGGAAGCTCATTGCCCGCGACGCCTTCAACGGCAAGCTGTTGTGGAAGCGCGAGATTGATTCGTGGATCACGCACGTGCACTATTTCCGCTCCGGCCCGGCTCAAATGCCTCGCCGTCTCGTCTCGATCGGCAACCACGTGTACGTAACACTCGGATTCGCGGCACCGGTAACAGCGCTGGACGCAGCGACGGGAAAGACGCTCCTGACGTACAACGGCTCGGAAAACGCAGAAGAGCTCATCTGCGACAAGGGAGTCCTGCTTGTGGTGGTCGGGGATCCGCAGGTTTGGAACCGTTACGCTCCCAAGGTCGATAATTACTGGGAGTTCTATGATGAGCAGGGACCCCAGCCCGGCAAGTCCATCGTCGCTTATCAGGTTGAGTCGGCACGGGAGCTATGGAGGATAGAAGGGGCCAATCTTGCCCGCCTGGCGCCATTGTCGTTGACTGCCGGAGGCGATAGGGTCTTCTACCTGGATAACGAGAAGCTCTATGGTGTTGATTTGCGAAGCGGGGAGCAACTCTGGAGCACCCCTTTGCCCACAAAGGGGCTCTTCCTGCGAAACTATGCACCCACCGTGGTCCAGTACAAAGATACGGTTGCATGTCTGTCATTGGACAAGCTTACGGTATTCTCCACCAAAGATGGAAGCAAACTGTGGGAAAACAAGGGATATGCAGGCTTCGCGTCGCCCGGCGATTTGTTTGTGATAAATGACGTTGTGTGGACCTTCCCGGTGACCCAGGCGGTCAGCGTCAAGCCACAGGACGTTCCGGGCCAAGGCAAGGAGTTTCTGGCTTTTGACCTGTACACGGGCCGAGTAGAAAAATCGCTGGTTAAGAAGGATGTCTGGCCCGGCGGGCATCATCATCGCTGTTACCGAAACAAGGCCACGGAGCAATACCTTATCAGTAGTCGCCGGGGTCTGGAGTTTGTGGATCTCCAGAGCGGCGATAACATTACCAATTGGTGGGTCAGGGGTATCTGCCAGTATGGTCTTATGCCCTGCAACGGCCTGATCTATGCACCGCCGCATCCCTGCCAGTGTTTCAGTAACATCAAGTTTGACGGATTTCATGCGCTGGCCGCGCAAAAAACAACAGGTGAGCGTGAAATGGGTGAGAGATTGGCAAAGGGTGCCGCTTATGGGAAGATAACACCGGATACCGGCCACGAGACAACAAGTCTCGTCGAGAAGGACATGGTCTGGGCGCCACCCGTGCCAAATCTCAATGCCCAGGAGTGGCCGACGTATCGTCATGACATGACGCGCAGCGGTTGTGCGAGCACAAAGGTGCCGGCCGATCTCAACGGGAAGTGGCAAACCGATATCGGCGGCCAATTGAGCGGGATAGTCGTGGCGCAGAACAAGCTGTTCGTCAGTGCGGTTGATCGGCAGACCATGTACTGCCTTGACGCGCATAATGGCGAACAACAGTGGGCGTTCATCGCGGCGGGCCCGGTTGATTCGCCGCCGACCGTCTGGGGCGGGATGGCGATCTTCGGTTGCCGCAATGGTTACGTTTATGCCGTGCGTGTATCCGATGGTGAATTGGTCTGGCGCTTCAGGGCGGCGCCGGTTGACAGGCGTACGGTGGTCCGGGACAGACTGGAATCCCTCTGGCCCATACACGGCAGCGTTCTGGTTGTAAACGGCACGGTCTATTTCGCCGCCGGGCACACTTCATATCTCGACGGCGGAATTCGACTCTATGGTCTTGATGCCGGGACGGGACAAGTGAAGTACGGCACAACGGTCAGTTCCGATGGAGCCAGCCAGGAGGGGACCTTGCCCGACGTGCTGGTCTCGGATGGACAGAATATCATGATGCGTCAGAAAAGCTATGATCTTTCTCTGGAAACAAGCAAGAGACCCAAGGCCGCTGTCATTGTAGCCAACACCGGTCTTCTGGAGGATTGTTGGGGACACCGGTGGAACTGGGAACTCGGCGGTGGCGACACGTTCGGCAAGCTGCTGGTGTTCAACGGCGAGAGAGCCTACGGCGTTCAGACGTATTATACATTCCTCAAGTACGATCAATCGATGCAGCCCGATACCCATACCGGGCACCTGCATCAGAAATACAGCCGGTATGCGCCGGGACAGTTCCCTATAGGAACCAGGCTTTTTGCGAGCAGAAACAGCAAGGAGAAGAACAGCGAATTGGCAGGAAAACAAACACGAACGCTGAAAGCCAACAGCCACGAGTGGAATGACAAGACCCTCGTTCAGTTTCGTGCGATGGTGCTGGCCGGCGATCTTCTTTTCGGTGCGGGGTGGAGGGATTCGGAAAAGATATTCGAGAAGGATCCCTACAGCCGGAACGATTCGGTCCTGGCAGTTATCTCCACGGCTGACGGGCAGATGCTCAGAGAGCGGCCGCTCGAAGCCGAACCGGTCTTCGATGGTATGGCGGCGGCCTACGGACGGCTCTACCTCTCACTGAAGAACGGAAAAGTACTCTGCATGGCGAGCAAACAGAGCAGCGAACCTTCGATAGGGATTTGATAATATAGACTATGAGTCCGAAAAGTCGGACATGGTGGTGGAACATGGACATATCAGACGTAAAGAGATTATCACAAGTCGTGCTCGTCACCATGGCGGGTCTTGCGCCATCGATTTCCTTCGCAGTTGAGAAGTTTGATCCTTCGTCGACTGTGTGGTACGACAAGCCGGCCGAGCAGTTCAATCTGGGACTGCCCCTTGGCAATGGGCGTCTCGGCATGATGGTTTACGGAGGAACAGTCCGGGAGCGGATTGTGCTGAACGAAGAATCGCTCTGGTCGGGCTCTCCGGTGGAGCACGATCGCCCGGGTGCGCACAAGTACTTGGCGCCGATTCGAGAACTGCTGTTGGCCGGCAAGAACATTGAAGCCGAAGAGCTTGTGAATCAGCACTTCGTCGGTACGGGGACGGGCACCAGCGGCCGCGCCGGACACGAACCGTATGGATGCTTCCAGACCTTGGGAAGCCTGTGGATAGAATATGACCTGCCAGCCACCAAGACCACGGACTACAGGCGGGTGCTCGATATGAGCGCGGGCATTGCAGAAGTGCGATATGTCGCCGACGGCCGGACCATCGTGCGGGAGGGCTTTGTCAGTGCCCCCGATGAGGTCGGCGTGCTATTGCTGAAAGCCGATCGGCCCGGGGGGCTGACATGCACGGTCGGGCTCGATCGCCACGAACGGTATGAATCCAAGGCAGTCGGCCCGAGTGAATTGCTGATGACCGGCCAGGTCACCGATGGCAAGCAGGGCGACGAGGGCGTGCGTTATGCCGCTCGCATCCGCGTCAGCACGACGACGGGTCAGGTGAAAACCGACGGCGACCGGCTCCGCATCACGGGTGCGGATCAGGCCGTTATTCTCTTTGACGGTGAGACAGACTATCCCGGCCCCGTGCCACGCGATCGGAACGTGAAGGATCCGGTCGGCAAGACGGCCGAGATCCTCGACCGGGCCGCTGCACGTCCCTATGAGGAGTTGAAAGCGCGACACCTTGCCGATCACCGGAACTACTTCAATCGCATCTCTATCTCGCTGCGAGATGATAACCAAGAGAGTCAACGCCAGGCCATGCTGCCGACAGACAGGCGGATCTCTGATTTCAGTCGGAAAGGGGCGATTGACGCGACGCTGCCGGCCCTCTATTTCAACTTTGGTCGCTATTTGCTGATCGGTTCGTCTCGCCCCGGAACGCTGCCGGCGAATCTGCAGGGCATTTGGGCGGAGAAAATACAGACCCCGTGGAATGCAGACTGGCATCTGAACATCAACGTTCAGATGAACTACTGGCCGGCGGAAGTGTGCGGATTGGGCGATTGTCATGTTCCCTTTTTGAAACTTATCGAATCGCTTCAGGTCCCGGGCCGACGCACTGCCCAAGCGTACTACGGCCGGAGCGGCTGGGTCGTCCACACCATCACCAATGCCTGGGGCTATACCGCACCGGGTGAGAAGGCCTCTTGGGGTTCTTTCCTGGCAGGGACGGCGTGGGCGTGCGAACATCTCTGGACGCGATATGCTTACTCGGGTGACCTCAATGACTTGAAGTTTGCCTATCCGGTTATCAAGGGAGCCGTCGAGTGCTATCTGGGTATGCTGATTGAGGAACCGAAGCACGGCTGGCTGGTTACGGCCCCCTCCAATTCTCCTGAGAACAGGTATCGCCTTCCGGATGGACGCGTGGCCTCGGTGTGTATGGGGCCAACCATGGACATGCAGATTCTCCGCGAGTTGTTCGGCAATTTCATTCAGGCCAGTCGCATCCTCGATGTGGACAAATCCCTTCGAGAGCAGGTCGAGACGATCAGACCGAGATTGGCGCCCAACCAGATGGGTCCCGATGGCCGTTTACAGGAATGGCTTGAGCCGTACGAAGAGGTTGAGCCAAAGCACCGTCACATATCCCACATGTATGGACTCTGCCCGTACTACGAAATCACTCCTGAAAGCACCCCCGAATTGGCGGCCGCCGCGCGTGCCTCGCTTGAGCGGCGAGGTGATGGCGGCGCAGGATGGTCCAGGGCCTGGAAAGTCAGTCTTTACGCCCGTCTCAACGAGGGCAATAGATCGCTTGACCTGTTGCGTGCCCTGATGGGATCCCCTTTGATGCCCGGCAACATGCAGCTCGATGCGAACTTTGGCGGCGCCTTCGGCGTTAGTCAGATGATTCTGCAATCTCATCCCGAGTCTGCCGCTCCCGATTCAAGACCCGTTATCCATCTTCTGCCGGCTCTTCCAGACGCCTGGCCCCACGGCGAGATTCGCGGATGGCGTGTCCGCGGCGGCGGCACCGTCGATATGATTTGGCAAGACAGCGAGCTTGTGACGGCGACCCTTCGATCGACACTCGGACGACCTATCACGGTTCGCTATGGCGCCAAGTCGATCGATCTCGATACCGTAGCCGGCAGGGAATACCAACTCGACACTTCACTGCGTGTCCTCCATTCCAGGGCAGAGGCAGACACGCGGGGCGATTTTCGCTGGTCGGCGCCTACAGCCGGGACTGCCTTCACCCACTAAAAGATCGGTCCAGCCAACCGATCGGATGCGGCTCAAGTCGGGCCGCTTGACTTTTTCGCCGGCTTCTATTGTCTCAATGTCCAAGCGGCTCCAGATCAGATTCGATACGTAATCAACACAAGTCGCATAGGCACCTCTCGATAGCGATTCTTCACGATATGACCACCCCTTCGCCATCAATGCGGTCGGTCTTTAGGTCATCAAAAGTCTCTTCAAGTTGCTTCCTGACGGTCTCTGCGTCCCTTCCACTGAGCTTGGTTGTCAGTGTGATTCGCTTGCGATAGTTGGGCACGAGAAAGCGGCCGTACCGCTGTTGACTTTCACGCACCTCGCCTTTGCGATAAGAATGACCCGTATCGAAATAGTTGATTCCCAGCTCGATGGCGCGATGGATCATTCGCTCGGCCACATCGAGATCTTCCTGGAGCAGGTATCGCGACCCGCCGCCGAATCCAACGATGGAAATCATCCGGCCCGTCTTGCCCAGCGGACGAAGCGGCATGGCCGAGGCCGGCGTCTTGGAGCCCGCCCCGAGCGCAGGGTACGTGCCGGCCAGAGACAATCCGCCGGCTGTGGTGGTCAGAAATCTTCTTCGTGTAAAATGTGAGTTCATTGAAAAATTCCTCCCTATTGCGGACGTATCAGGCGGCTGTCGTACAGGGGCCAGTTGCCCAGTTCCTGGACGACGCCGTTCACGGTGGCGTTGCCGTCTCGCAACCGTATCTGATCCCTGCTGCACGTTTCGTATTCAATCTCGCCGGATTTCCTCAACAAGACGGCGTTATCCTTGAAGTCCAGCGTAAACGCGTTCCAGCTTGGATGTTGGCTGGCCAACCTCACTTCCATAACTCCAAGCCCGTTCCGCTCCATAACACCGACGTAGATACTCTTGCCGTCAGCTCCCGGCTCGCGAAAGAAGCGATACGGCGGGTCCGTTTCCGTGTGATCGATCCCCCGGCCGATGGGAATCGCCGGCGGGATATCTCGGTACGTGTCTATCGTGCCGCGATACAGCAGAACGTTCCGGTGCTGGAACAGCGGTCCTTGCTCGGGTGGATCGGGCGCGACCGCGACTTCGCTTTTCGGTGAGCCCCCCACGGCTACCCGTGTCCCTATCATTGCCTGCGGGTCCCAAAAGCTCAGGCGATAGGGGACGCCGCCGTTGACTGCCCTTCCCAGACAATGCCTGCCGGGCTGCGAATGGGGCTCGCCAAAGACGCGTGAACGGGCGTCGGTCTGGTAGCATCATCAGCGTGGATTCCGGGTCCTGAGCAGATGATCCGGTCGTTCACGTCGTCCAGGGCAACGAACAGAACATTCGGCTTATCTTCAGATGCGGCGCCAAAGGATGACAAAGTTTTTTTGGGGGGTGAAATAGGGCTTCTCGAGTACGATCACACCGGTGAGGTCACGGGTTCGAGTCCTATATCAGCCATTGAGTGATCAGTTAGGAGCTCGCAGCTCGCAGCCTACGAACTATGAACAATACTATCACGGCCCCGGTTGCCGATGACGTAGGCCTCGAAAATCTCATCGAGGTTCAGGGCGGTTTCGGTCATGCCGTTGAGGGACATGCTTTTGAGACTGCCCCTTTTTGCCTGGTCGCAATCTTCCAGCGTCACCGAGACATTAGCGCCGACCTTCAGGACATCGAGAATGCCCGGTACGTTACCAAAGTCCGCCCCGGACGTCGGTGTCAGAGCGAATCGTCGGACGCTGTCTCTAAGCTGCTCGGTCCTGGACGCTTTGATGATTACGCCGTCATCGAGAATGGCGATGTGGTCGGCGACCGGCTCGATCTCGTAGAGCAGGTGGCTTGAGAAGAAGACCGTCACGCTGTTGCTCTGCAGCAGGTCGATGACGTGGCGCAGGAAGTCTTTTCGTGCTATGGGATCAAGGCCGAGCGTCGGGTCGTCCAGAATCACGATGTCGGGCCTGTGCCCCAGCGCCAAGAGCAAAGCAAGGCTCGAATTCTGGCCCTTTGACAGCGCCTTGACCCTGATATTCTTGGGCAGCCGGAGTACGTCGAGCAGCTCATCGGCGAACTTGTAGTCCCAGTTGGGATAGAACCCCGCCACCCACTTGATGATCCGGCTGACGGTCATCCAGCCGTACATCTGCTGGTCCTCGGCCATGAAGCCGACGCGTTGCCTGATTTCGAGGTTTTGCGTGACGCTGTCGAGCCCGCCGACCAGACACCTGCCGCCTTGCGGCTTTTGCAGCCCGAGCAGCGTCTTGATCGTGGTGGTCTTGCCCGAACCGTTTCTGCCCAGAAAGCCGAATATCGAGCCTTTGGGCACTTCAAGTTCGACGCCTTTGAGCACGTTCTTTCTGCCGTAGGAAAAATGCAGACCTTCAATCTTGATCGCCGGCTCTGTCATATCCAGTTCCTTATCCAGGATTCTTCAGAAGGCACAGATAGCTCTTTTTGCGTTTGGCAGGATCGCTTCGGCTGAAATTACGCTCCCACTCTGTACACAACAGTATATTGCCATCGTTCAATACTGCGATGTCTTCAATGCGATAATCCATCCGGACAAAGTGACCCAGTTTTCGTATCCTGCTCTCGGAGCGAATATCGAAGACCAGCAACGTGTCATATCCGCAGCAATACAAGCTTCCACGTTCGACAAACGCTTGGCCACGATCAGGCGTCCCGGCTATCCCCTCCAAGATCGTAAAGGGACGCGCTGAGCTGAATTTGCAGTAGATATTCTCCTGGTCCCAACGGACCACATCGAACCGAGCGATATCTCTTTCAGAAACAAGAAAGAACGCGATTTTGCCGTCATGAACAGCAACAATCGAGGATTCACAGATGTCGATTGTGCCATAGTGAGACCCACAATTCAGATCGATACTGAATCTAATTCTTTCTTCCGTGCCAATTCCTTCCACCGGCACCAGGGGTATGCTGAACTCCTTTTGACGATCCGGATAGTGCGGCTGTGGGATCTTTAACACGTCGAGTTTTGTATCGATCCGCTTCAATTCTCCGGGATCTGTCGCATCTACCACGATGCAGCTCTGGTTTACACAGGCTACTATCACATTATCAATAAGCCGCATCACCGGAAGAAATATATCTGTTCTCTTCGTAAGGCAATCGGAGATGTCGAGTTCATCGAGTTCGTTGACCGGCATCCCGTTCTTCTCTATAACCTTGTAGCTTCTGAGATAGACCTTCTCATAAATCCTCTTCTGAAGACGGTCCTCTCTCTCAATCTGATAGTACGCAACAATGCTGAAGGAATATATCTGGCCATCGACGCTTTTGTACAGGTGGCCATTCCGTGGATAGTTTTGCGTCCTGTAGCCTATGGGTCTCGAACTATAGGCAGCGCGGCGACCTGCTGAATCTATCCCGAGACTACCGTGGACTGAAGAAACCCCGCTCTCGTGGTTACTAAATGACCCGATCTGGCGTAAAGAAATGCCACCTTTGTCAACGTCAACATAACTTTGCCCCTGGAAGATTGTCCTGTTATCGAGATTGTCCAGTGTGCACCATCCCCGAGTAGAGTCGATTTGCTTTTCATCCAGCACCTTGATGTTGGCGACCTGACTGCTAAAAAGCATCATCAGGACAAACAATAGTCCTGCGCCCACCCAGAGCAGGCCTTTGAGATTCGTCCTTAAGTGCCAGTCATGCTGAGTGGCATAAAGGGAAAAGACAAAGGCCGCCGCCGAGGCACCGAGGACAATCGCCAGGTAAGCGCTCCACGTCCATCGCATAGTATCGGTTACGAAGTCCCTGTAATTGAGAGGCAGCACGAAGGGAAGCACCAGCAGGAGGCCCGCCAGCAGCATCCCGATAAGCCACGCCCTGGCGCTTTTGCGTACAAGCACGTTGCATGCAAAGCACAGACTGTACGTCATTATCGCTATCAGGGCCAGGAACGGCGCCGAATACATAGGCTCTCGTTCGATGCGCTCTTTGGCAAAAAGGACGACGGTCGCAATCGCAAAGACAACCGGGCAGGCAAGGACGAGCAAAGAGGCAATCAGGCCGACAAAGTATTTGAGGGTCATCAGCAGCTTGATATTGGCGGGCTTGGAGCGCCAGAAGATGTAGCGCTTTTCGTCGAGATCGCCCTGCACGTTTGCACACGCGATAAGGCCTGCAAGCAAAGGGCCGAACGTAGCAGCCACGACCGCCATTGAGAGGCTGTAGAATCCACTGCCCGCCCTCAGATTGACCACGCCTTCTTCTACCGGCAGAACCATGATCAGCCCCAAGCAGGCCAGGAGGTGCCATCGAAGCTGGCAGATCTGCTGATGGATGATTCCAGCTATCCTCATAGATACCTCCGGATGCTGGCGTACCTGTAGCAGGCGGCGCCCAGCACGGCTGCAAAGGCCAGGGCCTGAGAGAATACCGCCTTCAAGGCCCCGATTTTGGTGATTCTGAATAACATAAGCGAATAAGGTACGAAACGCTCAGCCCAGGTGACCTCGCACAGGCCGGACCAGAAAAGGACAATTCCCCAGCCGGCGAAGACGGCAAACATAATTGCTAGCGAGCCGGCTTCACTGTGGCTCTGACAGCCGAAGGCGCAGAACCACGTGAACAGCAGCAGACCCGCCATCCCGCAAAGCAGGTTGGTTTCCAAAAGAAACAGCACCCGTGCTTCTCTGCCCTGGGCCATCAACTCCATCAGCACCCCCGTGGCAAGGAATATCAGGACAATCCCAATGGCAGAGACAAGATACTTGCCAAGGAACAGCATCCAGCGCGGGACCGGAATCTTAAAGAGCAGGTGGATTGTTTGATTGCTCATTTCGCCTGAGA
>DATKWR010000040.1:0-4072 GCA_035529475.1 Sedimentisphaerales bacterium
GCCCCGTACCACGAGCAGTCCTGAAAGAGCGGAATTTGACTCATGTTCCGGGCATTGTTGCCCTTCCAGTACCCATTATCATCCTGGTTCTTCTTGCGATTATACACCCATCGGTTCAGGCCATAGCTGCCGTAATCGATCTGCATCACGTAGTCGGCGTCGAGCGAATCGCCTCCCCATACGCCGTAGGTGCCACCGGTCCTGTTCGGATTGGCGGCCTCGGGGCAACAGACAGTGAGCTTGCGCTCCCGCGGCTGGTCCTGAAGCACGTACCGCCACTGCCCGCTGCTGTCACCGTAGGCGAACTGGTTGTTATCCTCCTCCATATAAATCGAGAAGAATGTCCCCCACTGACGCAGATTGGCCTGGCAGACGGTCGCTCTGGCCTGCTTCTTGACCCGCTGTAACGCCGGCATCAATATCGCCATCAATAGAGCGATAATCGCGATTACCACCAAAAGCTCAATCAGGGTAAACCCCCCGACAGCCCTGCGTTTTTGACTGGCAGAAACCACGGTTCTCAATGCTTCAGATTCATCTTGCCTGCACATAACGATACTCCTGCGCGAACACGAATCGCCTTGTTTTTCGTTGCTGGCGCCTCGTCCGACATGGACAGGCGCGCCGCACCCCATATTATGGGATAAACCGCCTCAAAATGCAACCCTTCCGCTGGCCCGGGACTGGAGCGGTAATTCAGGCGATGTCAGCGGGTTTTTTGTTGACAGAATGGGTATTTTCTTATATTATGGGGTTCTGAGGACGAAATAGTAGCGGTAAGTTACTATCTTCGTCCGCTCGTCAGGCCGGAGGCCCTTGCCGGAGCACGGCTGACCCGCATCTTGTGGGACACAGCCGAGATGTTGCTCCGGTAGGTCCTTCGCTGTCGCTCAGGACGCCTGCGCCCGCAGGGCTATGCCCGCGTGCTCGGCGATTTGGAGGTCAGGGCCACCTAAGATACGCTTGTTTGCCCGGCAGCCAAAGATGCTTTTGTGGTAAAACGAACGCACTTTTTGGAGATACTTTGATGTTCAAAGGAAAAACCGCCGTGGCGGTTGTGGCAGCGACCATTCTCGCGGCCAACGCCTGTTTTGCTCAGACACTGGAAGAGAACTGGAAGGACTTCCTGCACTACACCAAGATCGGCCGATTTGATCTGGCCAAGGGGCACGCCCAGGCGCTGCTCGCCGACAATCCCGACCCCGTGGCGCTGCTGGAGACCAGCAGGCAAAACGAGCAGGGTTACCAGATCATGGTCCGAGTCAGCGAAACCGCCCCGGATGCCGAACTGGTCGAGCTTAGCGGCAAGATCCTGGCCCTTATCGAGCGCGGCCGGTTCCTCCAGCGTATCCAGCCCAAGATCATCGCCGAAGAGGTCAGGAGGCTCAGCAGCACAGATCGCGGCTGGTTCGCCGCCGTCGAACGGCTCCGCAACGCCGGCGAATACGCCATCCCCTTCATGCTCGATGCGCTGGCCGATCCGTCCCGTGAAGAGGAGCTGCCCCACATCGTGCGAGCACTGCCCCAGATCGGCAGAGACGCCATCAGGCCGCTCACAACCGCCTTGCAGACCGACAACGTTGCGCTGCGAGCCGAGATTATCAAGGCGCTGGGCAAGATCGGTTATCCGCAATCGGCGGCTTACCTCAAATTCGTCGCCGAGAAGGACCCGTCCGACAAGGTTAGCGCGCTGGCGCGGGACAGCATCAGGCAAATCGATCCGGCCATGCTGAACGTCCCGGCAGCTCAGTTATTCTATCAGATCGGCGAGAACTATTACTACCATGCCGAGTCCCTCGCCCCCGCCGCCGACGCCGACTTTGCCAACGTATGGTTTTGGGACGCCGGCACGCAGAAGCTGGCGCGAGAAGAGGTCGCCAGGAGCTACTTCAACGAGCTAATGGCCATGCAGTCCTGCGAGTGGGCCCTCAAGGCCGACTCCGGCTTCGGTTCGGCTATCGGCCTTTGGCTGGCCGCCTTCTTCAAAGCCGAGTCCGTCGGCGAAGCGAAAATGCCGGCCTACTTCGGCGACGGCCACGCCGACGCCCTGGTCTATGCCACCACCGCGGGCGTCGAGTATCTCCACCAGGCCCTCGCCCGCGCCGTCAAGGACAACAACGCCTACGTCGCTCTCGGCGTCATCGAAGCCCTGGCCACCACCGCAGGCGAGAAATCGTTGCTCTATGAAATCGGCGCCGCTCAGCCGCTGCTCCAGGCCCTGACCTTCGATGATAGAAAGGTCAGGTACAGCGCCGCTATCGCCATCGCCGCCGCGGGGCCCAAGGAAAAATTCGCCGAGGCCAAGCTGGTCGTTGCGAATCTCGCCGAGGCCCTGGGGCAAACGCCGCAGCCGGCTACTGAAAACGGGAACGGCTGGGACCAGCAGGTGGCTGACAGCTACGCCCTTCGCGCCGCCGACGTGATGCTCAAGGTGGCGATGACTCGCAATCCCGTGCTTGATTTGTCCGCCGCTCAGGACGCCCTGATTGCCACGACGACCGACAAACGCTCGCAGATGCAAGTCCTGGCCGGACAGGCCCTGGCTCATTTCGACAGCCCCGGCGCTCAGCGGGCCGTTGCCGCAATGGCCCTCGAGGCCAACAACGCTCTCGACGTGCGCATCCCGGCTTTTAATTCGCTTGCGACTTCGGCCAGGCTCAACGCCAACATGCTGCCCGATGAGACGATTGACGCCGTCTATGCGCTGATCAGCTCGAACGAGACCGACCCGGATCTCCGCAGCGCCGCCGCCGCCGCATACGGCGCACTGAATCTGCCGAGCCGAAAAGCCAAAAACCTCATCCTCGATCAGGCAAAGAGCTGATCCGCTGCTGGCAACGGAACATTCACTGAGCCAAAGTGACTAAAGTGACACGCAAGTGTCATCCTGAGTCGCAGCCGAAGGATCTGGCCAACGAATGGGAGATTCTTCGCTTCGCTCAGAATGACAGCTTCGCTGCCACTTTAGTCACTTCCAGTTTTGGGCACTTTACGCACTCCTAACCGGGACCGACCCTCGGCTGGTACAGCCGGATGTCGTCGATGTACATCAGGCCGCTGCCACCTGCTGTCGTTGTGTTGCCGCGGGTGCCGAACCCAATCGTGATGCTCGTCACGTTGGTCAGGTCCACGCCAAGGCTGGTGAACTGCTGCAACGGGATCACCCATTCGGTCCATGCCGCTGTCTGGACGGCGGCGGGATCCGTGTGATAGACCACCTTTGTGCCGTTGAGGACTACGTACATCCGCTCGGGGGCGTTGGCCGCAAGACCTCTGAACCACAGGGACAATTCCCCAACACCGTTCCGCGTCCAGTCTCGTCCGGCCGTCAGCGTCAGCGTCGCCTCAGAGAACTTGAAGATGTTGGCGTATGACAACGGCATCGCCTGGTCGCCGCCGTGAACGTTTGTGCGCTCGGTGTAGGGAGGAAACTCGTTGCCAACCAAAGCGCCGTTGGTCGTCGTTCCGTAACCGTCGATCCATGCCTCAAATATCGTGTGGCTCGCCGGGTCGGGCGGGTCTATATCATTGTAACTCTCGAAATCGTCCACGACAAAAAATTCGCCTACGGTAAAGCTCCAGAGGTTGCCTTTATGTATAGTCACACCGCCAGCCTCGACCTCATCGATCCGCCAGTAATAGGTCTTACCCCATTCAAGTGGAGCCTCAGCAGGAGTGTACGTGGCAGCATCCAGAGCTTGTCGGCCCCGATAGATGCCGGCCGTTGCGGTCGTGGCGCCTTCAACAGCGGCCTGGTCAGTTCCAAAGTACACATCGTGCTTATCAGTCGTATCTCCTTTTGTCCAGCTAAGAACAGGCATGTCCTTAGCATCTGTCGCACCATTGGCTGGCTTGGGACTTCTGGCCCTTAGCGACAATGAGAACGCACCTTGCGGAATGACCTGCTTCGGCTGATAGGGACTCAGCCAGTATGGACTATTCCAGTACAGTGTCGCACGGGCATCGCCAGTGTTCTCATAGTACTCCATTACGATGCTGTATTTCTGGCCTTGGGCAAGGTTAATTGTTCCGATCCATTCAACGCCGGACTGTTGATCCCATTTGTCAAACA
>DATKWR010000041.1:0-2750 GCA_035529475.1 Sedimentisphaerales bacterium
CCAGATCGCCGGTACAGTAAGTCCGCAGTGGGCAAACCAGGATATTGGCATAATCAACAATGATCCTGAGCCGATGTATGTTGCTATCGCCAACAGCACCGGTCCGGCCGCGGTGGTGTACCAT
Source organism: Sedimentisphaerales bacterium (assembly GCA_035529475.1). Lineage (GTDB taxonomy): Bacteria > Planctomycetota > Phycisphaerae > Sedimentisphaerales > Anaerobacaceae. The sequence continues at coordinate 125 of DATKWR010000041.1, forward strand.
GATGATTCTAATGCAACACAGATAAACTCCTGGACAGAGTGGCCTATCGAACTGAAGCGGTTCGCAGATCAGGGCGTAAACCTGACCAGTGTCGAGAAGGTCTCCCTGGGCTTCGGAGACAGGAACAATCCGCAGGCAGGCGGTTCGGGTCTCATGTATTTTGATGATATCAGGCTGTATCCGCCTGTGACGACTGAAGGAGAATAACAGACAATAGCACTACCAACGTACATTATTCAGGGGCCTAACCGGTTCGTTTGGTAATAGAATGAATTTAATCAAAGCCGACGTCGTTATTGGCCGTCTTAGTATGGACAAAGCATAGTTATATTAACCTTTTTGAAGGAGGTATATCATGTGTAGGAAATTGGTTTTATTTGCGGCGGCGTTTCTAATCTTTTGTGTCCAGACCAACGCTCAGGATGAGCCCAATTTGATGGGGTACTGGAATTTCGATGACGGGACGGCAGGGGACCTGTCGGGTAACGGCAATAACGGAACGTTTGTGGGCTTTGCCGGCCTCAATAATGACCCGGCCTGGGCCTTTGGAGGGACCGGCATGTCCCTGGATCTGAACTACCAGAACCGCAATACCGACTGGGTTGAGATTCCACACAGTGACAGTCTCAACATCACCCATGAGCTGACCATCCTCACATGGATCAGATCTGACGATATCGAGAATAACGACGGTATGGTCACCAAGGGAAAGACGCGTGCCTCCTGGTCTTTGCGATTCAACATTACGAATGGTCTGAGGTTCAATGCCAACGAGGGCTTCAACCTTGACGATCCCAATGATCCCAATTTCGCACCCGGGGCCATTGGCAGCGGGGACAGACAAAGTATGCTCGAAGTCTCTGAAGCCAACGAACCTGCCGGAATCGATTGGAGCTTTGTAGGTGTGATTTCGGACACCAAGTCCCTGAGTTTTATCCTGAACCTGGAGGAAGAGAGGCTGCCGGCTGCCTATATCTTTGCAGAATTAAACGAGCCGCTGATCCTCGGCAGCTACCTGCCCGATGGTGACTACTTCAATGGTCTGATGGACGAGGTGCGTATCTACAATCGTGCGCTGTCCCGTCGTGAGGTGATCGCAATCTCGGGATTGGCTGAGAAACCATTTGAGCCCGAGCCTGTGGACGGCGCGGTTGGCGTCACAACCGGCACGCTTAGCTGGGGAAGTATCGAGGGCACCGATAAGCTGTATCTGGGAACCGATCCCGGCGCCCTTGCACTTGTCAGTGAGGACGCGGCCGGCACCTACACCATCGAAGAGATCGTTACCGGACAGCAATATTTCTGGCGGGTCGATGTAGCGACCGCTGAAGGCCTGGTCACAAGCGATGTGTGGACCTTCACGGTGGCAGCGAATGAGGTCAGCAACCCCAGCCCATCTGTCGGCGCTGAATTCGTGGGCGTCGACGGAATTTCACTCAGCTGGTCACCGGCCTTTGGAGCCACGGCCTATGACGTGTATTTCGGTACGGCCGCGGATGCACTGGAGCCGCTCGGCCAGGTTACGCAGACCTCCTACGAAGACCCGAACAGGACAATGGTAAGCGAGACGCTCCATTACTGGCACGTGGACGCCGCCAAGAATGGCGAATTGGTTGCAGGACCGGTCTGGAGCTTTAAGACCATGCCGGTCTTCACGGTCGAGGAAGCCCTGGCGGCCTGGTATAAGTTCGAGCTGGGCGAAGGTACATTGGCAGTTGACTGGACGCGAAAAGGTAATGAAGGCGTGCTTGTCGGTAACACGAAATGGGTAAAGGAGGGTTACTCCGGTGGGGCATTAGAATTCGACGGCGCCGCTGACTATGTGGAGATACCACGGGTCGTTCAGGACGACTGGACCATTATGCTCTGGCTGCGCACGGACAATCTGCAACAGTCCTGGCCCGGGCGGCTTGGTACCGTGGGACGTGCACGCAACGGCGTCGGCCTGGTCGATGGCGATGCCGGGTCGACGGTAGAGAATTTCGTGCTCTCTCTCAATGGGGATCAAATCGTCGCCAATTGCATGGCTGCCGGCCAGGGCGACGGCGACGCGCTTGCCAGCAATGCAAGAATAACCAGCACGGACTGGCATCATGCTGCCTGGACTCGCATCGCTGCTACGGGTGATATGGCGCTTTTTATAGATGGTTTACCCGACAACTCGGGCCAGAACAACAAATGGATAGGCACGAAGGACGCCCAGGACTTTATTTGGATCGCCGGACTGCAATTCGGCAACAGGCAACAGTACCTGGAAGGTCGGCTCGATGAGATCAAGTTCTTCTCCCGGGTTCTTAACGAGGCTGAGATCAAGGAGGAGATGAGGCCTGACAAGCGCCTGGCGTTCTCACCTCAGCCGGTCCCCGGATCTTTGCTGGACCAGGAGGTCCCCGTAACGTTGGCCTGGGAACCTGGTGAAGGGGCCACGGCCCACAATGTCTATCTTGGAACCAATAAAGATGACCTGCCGCTTGTAAGTGCAGCCCTAAATGCCACTCAGTACGATGCAGGGCTTCTTGCTCCGGGTACCTACTACTGGCAGATCGGCGAGATCCAAACCGATGGAGCCGAAGTTAAGGGCGATTTCTGGGACTTTAACGTTGCAGGATATATAGTTGTGGACGAT
>DATKWR010000042.1:0-5751 GCA_035529475.1 Sedimentisphaerales bacterium
GAACTGTAACGGGCGCGAACAAACTGGCGACAGCGGCACGAACTTCACCTGAACTTGTACCGAAGGCATTGAAAGCGGCACATCGGGCCAGGGCGCTTTTTGCATCAATGATCGGCCTTGACACTTACAGCCAGCTTCGCACTGACGGGGCGAACCGCAAAGATGCGGCAATGTCGGCTGCACTGATAACCGCGGTGTACTACGGACTGGGCGAAGGGCTTGCTCGCGGGCCGGGCGCATTGGCGCAGTTTAAGGGCTGGCGCGCTGAGCGGGCGGATTATCGTATTCTTGGTCTGAGAAAGGGTGCGACACCGAAGGAAGTCAAAGTTGCGGTAAAGGCACTGCGCATCAGACTGGAACCGGTGATTAACCGGGTTGACGTATCGCCGAAGGTGAGACAGGCGGCGGAGCAAGAGTTGTTCCGCGCTATCAAGGCCGCCGATTCCATTACGAAACGGATTTGGGCTCGCGTAAGCGCCCAGGCAGGTGTAACGCCCGCACCGGCGGCCCGGCGTATGCTGCCTGGGGCGAGAGAAGCACAAGCCCCGCCGACTGAGGGCGTGCCGGTCGCAGCTCGGCCAGCGGCCCCGGTCCGCCCGCCGACAGGGATTACGCCTACAGCAGCAGTTGTCAAGCCCCCCGCCCCTCCAAAACCGCCCACGCCGGCCCCTGCCCCCCAAGCAGCAGAGGCCAAGCCTGCCCCCGCCAAGCAAGCCGCGCCCGCACCGGAAGCGCCACCAGCAAAGCCTGTCGCCGCCGAAGCAGTTGCCAAGGCGGTGAAGCCAAGAACGCCTCTACAGGTTCGTAGAGATGAGCTCCGGGCGAGCAAACAGGCCAAGGGACTTGAAGCCGAAGTTATCGCACAGTACGAGGCCGATACCGGCGAGAGCATTGAAACGATCCGCGAGCGGGCGATTGGCGGAGTTCCCACCATTGAAGGCGAGCCGGTTCCCGTCGAAGGGTTTACCGGCGAGTTCGCCGGTCCCCTGCCCGGTGAGGTAACAGATCACCTAAAGGGTATGTCGTTCGGTAAGCGCATGCGGTATCAGGGGATCATTAAGGGCAATGTACCCGGCGGGGAGGCTGAGGATTTTGTCGGCGACCTGCCTGGTGGCTATAGTGAGTTCTTCGAGCGGGCGACCCTGATTGTTGAGGGACGAAAGGGAGGACTGGCTCGCGGTATTGCAGAAGCTAGACGATGGGGCATGGATACCCGTCAATATGAAATGGCGGCGAAGGCCGAAGCCGCCGAGCAACTTCGTTCGACGAAAGAGCCGATTGCGGACATTGATGCGTTTGTCGCCGAGCGCGCGGCTGAGCTGGAAGGCCGTCCAGTGCCCCAGTGGGCTGCTGAGTCGCAAGCGGGCGCTGTTGCTGAGGCTGTTACCGAAGCTCAAGCGTTGCCGGAGACCCGGACGGAACTTAACAAACTCGTTCGGGCGGGGCGACTTGAACTGAGCGCGACGCTAAAGGATATGCGGGCCATTGTGGATATGCTGCCTGTGAGCCAGCGGCATAAGGCGATTGCCGCCCTGTCGAATATCACAGGGCCGAAGGCCGGTGTTAAGGCGTTCGTTCGGCGAATCAACCGAATACTGGATGCACAGCAAGCGCGCGAGGTGCGCGTCGGTGCGATGAAGAAATACAAGGAAGCGGTCAGGGGGATTCGGGCCGGTGGGCGATTGCGCCCGGAGTTCCAGGCGAAGTACGATGCGCTTGTTGACAGCTTCACCGAGCATACTCACACCGACCGGATCTTGAATCGGCTGAACGCCGTTGTTCGCGCGTCCGAGGGTTACCGGACAGAGGCAATGGCCGATACTGAAGCTGTTGATATCCCCTATCCGAAGATTGTGGAACGAGCCAAAGGTATTTTGACTGAGCAAGGCAAAGTGCCGTTGCGGAAACTGACGCCCGATGCCGTTCGGCAGGTTGCCGATGCGATAACGCACCTTGGCCGGCTGAATGAACTCAAGAATCACCTGCTGATTGGCGGGCATTTCAGAGACCTGTCCAAGATTGCAAGCGCCAGCGCTGAGGACGTCCGCAAAGGCCGACAGACGGTAGTCGATATGACGACTATCAAAAGCGAAGATAAGCCCGAAGCTGGCGGGGTGGCCGGTTGGAGTAAGCGGCTGTGGCTGAGGAACCACAGGCTTGAAACACTGGCGGCAAAGATGACACGGGTAGATAGCCCGGCAGTTGACATTCTAGCCAAAGAACTGATCTACAAGGCGACGAATGACGAAATCAACATTCAACATGCGTCGTTGGAAGGGTTACAAGAGGCATTGAAGGCAAAGGGGTTCGCACTGGACCCGAAGTTCCTGCGTGGATTCTCGCCAGCTTACGCCAGGGCTGAGGCGGGATTCTTTAAGAGGTCCTTGACAGTCCTGGCGAGAAGAAAACTGGAAAACTCCGCTACACCCAGACTCATAAAGTTGCCCAGGGCGACCTATGCCGAAGCGCTTGAAGGCGGTGGATGGCGACCGGGCGAACCGGTCGGCGAACTGGCACTTGCCCCTGCACATATTGCCGACCTACTGGGCCACTTCTGGGCACCGGACAACCTGAGCAGCATAGTCTCCGGGACGCCGGTTTACCTTGAATGGAAGGGTCGCTACGCCAAGCCGATACTGCTGACATGGCCTGATGTCCGGGCGATAGAGGCCGCGGCGACCGATGCCGAGCGTGCGGTTAGAGATTACATCGTTGAGGACTGCAACACACATCTTAAAGATGCGGTCAACAAGACATCCGTCGAGTGGGCCGGATTCGATCTCCTGAGAGTTGATCGCTGGTACTCGCGGGCGAGGGCGATGCAGTTTGAACCCAAGGGCGCGCCCGCTGAATCGCTGCAATACTGGACCGAAAAAACCTTGGAAGGCCAGGGGTGGACTAAAGAACGGATCGGCGGCAGGCGTCCCATTATCGTGCGCGACGCCCTTGATCGCTACCTCTCGCATTTATCAGGCGGTTCGCGGTATGCCGCATGGCTCGGGCCGCTCCGCAACGCGCGAGTTCTGTTGAATGAACCGACGTTCGCCAAGGCCGTTAGCAGACACTATGGTTCGACATACCTTCGCCTCTTCCGAGCTGCCTACCAAATTCTGGAAGATCCGGGGTTTGGCAAGGGCGGGCCGGGCGCTGAAACGATGTCTATGTTCATTGGCAATATGTACAAGGGCATACTTGGATTCCGCCCTCATATTGCGGGGTATCAGTTCCTATCCTACGGGTTCATTGCCCGCGAACTGCCCGCCCGTGACGTTGCGGCAGGGCTCAACCTGGCACACAAGGCAAACTTCGCCAAGCTGAGAGAACATAGCGGCATATTGTATCAGAGGTTCGGCGGTGTCGGCGGTACGCGTACGGCGATAATTGGCCCGGCAGCCGGCGGCGCACGGCTCAAGACCATGCTTACGCCGCGTAAGGGTGAAGCGGTCATGTCATGGATTTCGGGGGCTGACAGGAAAACGCTAGGCCGAATCTCAGTTGCAGTGGAGTCGTACATTCGGCGGATGCAGCCGGAGTTAAAGGGCGATGACTTCTGGAAAGCTGTGGCGACCAAAACAGAAGAAATGGTCGTCCACAACCAGCCGTCGTTTACGGCTGCCAGTCGGTCGCTGCTGGCCCTGGACGCCAAGAGTGGGGATGTGTTCGCCAAGGTTTTCACGTTGTTCAGCAGTGTGAGGGAAAGCATTGTTAATCAATGGATCATGGATGATCTGACCTATCGTGACGGGCCAAAGAACGCGGGTGCCAGGGCCAAGTTGTTGAGAAATAAGTTAATACTGCTCACAAACTTTGCATTTATAGCGATGATCGGGGACTTGTGGTATCGAGCCGTTAAGGGATTCCCGAAGGATAAGGAACCTTGGGCTTCGAGGATTGTGAGGGCTGCTGTTTCACGCGCCTTGGGGACTGTGTTCTTCTTCGGAGATATTGCTTCGGCGGCGTGGGATGCGAGTTATGCAACCTGGAAAGGGTTGCCGATTTGGAAAACAGGGATTCGAGATAATCCACTGTCCGAGGCGGTAGACGACGGGATAACGGGTATTGTCGAAATGGAAAAGGGTATCAAGAAACAGATTCAAGGCAAGAAGGCGAGAGAGAGGCTTGAACCCAAAGAGCATTACTGGCGCGGTATCGAGAAACTAGGCCGGGCCGCCGGTGTGTTGTTCGGCCTGCCAATTATCGGTACGACTGAGATAGCGCGCTTGGTGAAGACCGGTTTGAAGGAAGAAGCGGTCGAGAAAGAGAAAGCCAAGACACGCAAACGGAAGAACTGGTAATCAAGGCGCTTCCTTTCGAGGATGGGCAATCAGAAAGGCGATCCCCGTTCCAGCGGCAATGACGACCCATTCGACCATCAGCGCATGATATTGCACCCGTCCGGTGTCACATGGAAGGAAAACACGCCGATCTGCATAGTACCTGAAAGTTTCTCCATGTTGTAATCTAGAGCGCACAACTCGCCCAGGTGGAAACAACCCGACCAGCATCATTAATAACAATCCTACGATGAGTATTCGTCGTCTTGCCTTGGTCATGTGCCACCTCCCGCCCTCGCCACGTTGACGTAACGCATCGTAGTATTTGGATCACTGTGGCCAAGTTCGGCCATCAACTGCCAGAGCGTTGCGCCTTCCCGCGCCCGGTTCACGGCATAGGTGCTTCTCAATAGATGCCACTGGTTGCCCACACGCCTGCCCTTCAACTCACCAAAGACCGGCAGGCCCCGCGTCGTTTCCGCCATCACTTTGCCCCAGTACACCTGATGATGCTTTGGGAACACCCGGCCCTCCCCCCTCTTCATCGCGCCGATGAGCCCGGCCAGTTCCGGCCTGATCGGGACGTAGCGGTAGTCGCCCGTCTTTGTCGGCTGCGAACCCCCTACCGTTATCGCATCGCCGATGTCTTTCCATTCCAGTGCGGCGATCTCGCCCACCCTCAAGCCCGCATAGACGCCGAAACAGGCAGCGGGGAACAGCCATTCGTGCGGACTGTCGGCAGTGGTCATCAGGAACTTCACGGCCTGAAAGTCGGTCAGATACCGTGGGGGGCGCTTGGCGGGCCGGGCGACCTGGATCATATCCGCCGGGTTACTGTCCAGCTCGCCCTTGCGGATCAGGAACTTGCAGAACGCCCCGATGGTGTGCTTGTGGGCAACGATGGTGGCCGCTGCCCGCCCGGCAACCTGCATTGCGGCCAGGTGGCCCTCTACGCGGTCAGCGTCTATCTCGCAGGGATGGTTGACCTGCTGGCCGTTCAAGAACCGTTCGAGCATCTGCCGGTTGCCGGCTGCGTGGTGCGCGGACGCTCGCAAGCGGTTGGCCTGCTCAAACTGATCGAGCAACCCGCACATGCCCGCCGAATGCTCGCCCAGTTCGGCCAGCCACGATCGGTACATCTGCCGCCTCACCATTTCCGCCACGCCCTTGACCTTCGTGGCGAACTTTTTTTTTAGTGGGACAAGTGGTAGATAGCACATTTTGTTCCCCCTGTGGAGCCGGGGCGGAACGTGGCGGCTGGCAACCTTCCAGTACCAGCCGCCCGTTTTCGCATGACGGTACAGCGTGCCGGGAATCACCAGTTTGGTGAAACCACGGTGAAACCTGCCCGTTTCGTCCGGTGCCGTTTCTTTCATAACTGTCCGTCACGCCGCCACTTCTGTAACTGGGGATCAAGGATTCGAACCTTGACTAACTGATCCAGAGAGCCATGAGGCTAATGTTCGCATCCTGTTAG
>DATKWR010000043.1:0-15219 GCA_035529475.1 Sedimentisphaerales bacterium
CAAGTAATGGAGATGCTCGGATGCAAGGATGGCTGTTTTGAGGGTGAGTGCATGGAATATTCCGAAGAAGGGATGGTTGTAATCCGAGGGCAATACGCTAAGGATATGAAGGAGGGTATCTGGCGGCGACATTCAGTTGACGGCAAAGAGATAGGGCAATCGACTTTCAAGGCGGGCAAGCTTATTGAAGGCGACGATTATTTCCCTGAGTTCACCAACGGCGACGGCAGCATGGAATGAGGCAATGCTGGGCACGGCATCCTCGGCGGCTCGCAGCGCCAATGAGAATACGCGGCCGGATACGCTCCGTCCAGCTTCGGCCAGAGCGCCAGCCGCTTTCGGCCAAGTTTATCCGTGACCGCGCGCGATGTCAAATGCATTTTACGGAAACGGCGGGAGCCCAGCCAGACCGGTTCACGGCACCCGCCTCTTGACAACACTCGAGCCACACGATATACTCAGCTGAATGGAAATGCGCAATGCCTGCAAGAGATTGCCAAACACAAGGCGGTTGCACCGGTGCCTAAGAAAGGAAAGATTACATGGTAACATTACAGGACAAGTTCCGTGGGTGTATTGCCGCCTCCTGGGTTGGCTCGGCCATGGGCGCGGTGGTGGAAGGCTGGACGCGCGAGCAGGTCAAAGAAAAATACGGGTATCTGGACAAGCTGCTCCCGTACAAGCATTACACCTGTTATACGGATTGGCTGCGCCTGCCCGGCACCACTGAAGACGGCATCGAGCGCCAGAAGTTGATCTCGACGGCCCTCATTGAAAAGCAGGACCGAATCAAGGCGCATGATCTCGTAGCGGTGTGGATGCGCGACCTTGATCCTGAAAAAGTGATCTATAAATCGGAACACTTCGATCTATCGCTGCTCAACTTGGCGAAGGCCGGCGTGTCGCCGCAGGAGATAGGGCGGCAATGGTCTTTCCCCAACGTGATTACGATGGCGCGCGTCTCCCACCCGATCGGGCTGATCAACGCAGGCGACCCGCAAGGCGCCGCTGACGATTCCATAGACGTGGGCAAGGTCTATTTGCGGGAGACGGCGTTTGGTCTGCGCTGGGCGGCGCTTTACAATGCGGCTCTTGCCGCGGCCTGCAAACCGGACGCCACAGTGGAATCCGTTCTGGAGACGGCAGTGCGATACACCACTTACCGCGCGGAGACCGGCGGTCTGTATGCGCAGTACGATACCATCTGGTACGAGGTCACCCGCGCGTTGGAGCTGGCGGGAAAATTCAAAGATCCGATGGCCATGCGCGACGAGTTCTACAAGTTCTATGAGGGCGGGCATTACTTCAACTACGGCATCTCGCAGGCCAACGAGATCGTCGCCAAGGGGCTGGCGGTTTTCGCCCTCGCCAAGGGGAACCCGAAGGAGGCGATTCTCACCGCCGTCAACTTCGGGCGCGATACCGACTGCCTGGCGGCGGTGGCCGGCGGGCTGTCCGGCGCCCTCGCCGGGGCGGGGGCCGTCCCCGCGGAATGGATCGACCAGGTGAATGAGGCCACGAGGCAAGACCCGTACACCAACAACCATCGCACCATCGAAGAGACGGCGGACGGCCTGTACGCCGCATTCATGGCACGGCAACAACGCCTGGCCGAATTCCTGAAGATGATGAGCGGGAAGTAGGCTCCAAGCTTGCCTGCGGTGAGGAAAAGACAATAGCTCTCTGCGACACAAAGACCGGTTACTTGCGGCTGCCGAGCATCCGCGAGATGCAGAGCTTGGTCGAATACATAACGTGATAGTCATGCGTGTCAACTGGTTGTGCATCGTATACGCCAGTCAGGTGCTGGCGAGCGACAGGAAACTGCAACTACGTAATCGCAAATGGAGTCCAACAAATGGCAGGAATCTTGAATGTGGCGAGAGTGACGATTGTGTTGTTGCCGCTGATTTTCTCATCGAGCAGCATGGGTGCCGATTGGCCCTGCTTCCGCGGCCCGAAGGGCAACGGTATCTCCTCTGAGACGGGCATCAACAAGGATTGGAACAACAAGCCGCCCAAGGAGCTTTGGAGAGTGGACCTGACCGATGACGGCTTCGCCGGCCCTTCCATTGCCGACGGCAAGCTCTACATCGTGGACAACAAGGACAAGACCGACGCCGTGCGCGCCCTCGATGCCGCCACCGGCAAGGAACTCTGGCGGTTCACGTATCCCGAGGGCGGACTCTGGCCCTTCGGCCATACAGTCGCCACACCGCTTGTCTATGGAGGCAAGGTCTACACGTGGAGTCGTTCGGGCGGTGCCTACTGCTTCAACGCCGCCACGGGCGAGAAGCTGTGGGACCGCAACCTGGTGGCCGAGTACCCTGCCGCCAAGCTTCCCGACATGAAGCTCGCCTCTTCCGCTGTCGCCGACGGTCAGAACATCATATTTCTGCCCGGGGGCAGGGAGGCAACCGCCGTGGCCCTCGACAAGGACACCGGCAAGACGGTGTGGCAGAGCGGAAAGTCCAAGGTCAGCTATGCCACGCCGACAGTCGCCACACTCAACGGCCGCAAGCAGATTCTCATTTTTGTAGCCGACGGGCTGTTTGGCCTTGATCCAAAGGACGGCAAGGAGCTCTGGAACCTGCCGTGGCCGACCCAATACGACGACAAGAAAGCGCCCACGCCGCTGATCGTGGGCAACCGCATCTTCATTGCCACCACTGAAGGCGGCGATACCGGGCTGATCGACGTGAAGGACGACAAGCCCACGGTTGTCTGGAAGCACAAGGAAATGCAGAACCATTTTGCCACCTGCGTTTACTACCATGATCGCATCATCGGCTCCTCCGATCCGAATTTCCTGATGTGCCTGGAACCCCCTACGGGCAAGGTGCTGTGGAAGAAAGACGGCTTCCAGTGCGCGCAGGTATTGGGCATCGACGACACCGTGATCGCCCTCGAGGGCAACACCGGCGTGCTGGTCATGATTGACCCGAAAGCGGCCGAATACAAGGAGATCGGCCGCTTCACACCGCTGGGAGGCCAGATGAGCTGGGTTGCGCCTATCGCCGTTAACGGCAAGCTGTTTGTACGCAGCAAAACGGCGCTGGCGTGTTTGGATCTCAAATGAGTTCTGGAATCCCGCACTTGAGCTGAATCGCAAAGGAACATGAAATGAGAGCAGTAAGCGTGTCAGTGTTGCTGGCGGCACTGGTGTTGCTGGCGACGCCTTTGGCTCTGGCCGGAGAGGATCAGGCCAAGGCCGCTGCTCCGGTAGTCAAGACAGGCGCCACGAAATCCTATTCGGAAGGCGATGACGGGTCATTCCTGATGGGCGTGGCCTGGCCCACGCCACGCTTTGCGGTGGACGAGGCGGCCGGTACTGTTACCGACAATCTGACGGGCCTGATGTGGCCGAAGAATCTGAATATCGCCGGGAAGAATCTGTCTTGGGCCGATGCCCTTGCATTCTGCAAGCAACTGGACCTGGGCAACCACAATGACTGGCGGCTGGCGAACGTGCGGGAACTGCAAAGCCTGAACGAATGGGCCGAGCAGAGCACCATTCTGCCCAAAGATCACCCGTTCACGGGTGTGCCGGTGCTGGCCGCCTGGGCCAGTACCACGTTCGCACTTGATACAAACATCGCTTGGTACGTGAGAACCGACGCCTACATGGGTCACGCGGCAAAAACCGAACAGTTCAGCGTGTTGCCTGTTCGCGGCGGGGTGGCGAAGGACGGAACGGTCATAACCAAGGGCATCGCTCCCGTGGCGAAGACGGGGCAGACGAAATCGTACGCACCAGGAGACGATGGCGACCTGCAGATGGGCGTGCCTTGGCCGAACCCGCGGTTCACGGTGGACGGCGATTGCGTGACAGACAACCTGACTGGTCTTATGTGGGCGAAGAACGGCGATATCGCCGGCGGAGGCAAGGTCATCAGTTGCTACGAGGCGATTGACCTCTGCAAAAACCTGGACCTGGGCGGACACAAGGACTGGCGGCTGCCGAACATCAAGGAGCTTCAGAGCCTGACCGACTACAGCTCCGGATTGCCGGGCGAGCCATTCACCGACGTAGTGAGGGCGGAGGGGATGGTAGGCTATTGGTCGGGCACCGTTTATCCAAAGACAACCCCCCATACGGCGTGGCTGGTAGGCGGCCAGGGCTACACCACCGGCAACGCTATGGATGGCTCGCGCTACAAGCATCGTGTATGGCCGGTTCGCGGCGGTGAAGTAGCGAATGCCGGCAAATAAGGAGGAATAGGCAGGAGCCCTGAAGTGAATACCATCAGCCTGAATGGCACGTGGAAGCTCAGCTATGCTCTTGATGGGGCCAAGAGCGGCGGGGAAAGCCCGAGAGCCATCCCCGCCGAGGTCCCGGGGAACGTAGAGATCGATCTTATGAGGGCTGGCGAGCTTCCCGACTTGTTCTTCGGCGACCACATTCTCAAGGTGCGGCCATACGAGTTCTACAAGTGGACGTATGAAACGAGCTTTGTGGCTCCGGCAGACTTCAAAGGCAGGCGGACCGAACTCCTGTTTCACGGAGTGGATTGCGTAGCAAGCTACTGGCTGAACGGCGTGTGCATCGGGCAAAGCGACAACATGTTCATCGAGCACGCGTTCGACGTGAGCGAGCTCTTGCAGTATGGCCGGGAGAACCGCCTGGAGGTGAGGATCTCTTCCCCGATCAACCATGCGAGGAAGTTCCGTATCGACCCCTCGACCAACGCTTTCCCCAGTATGGAATCCCTATTCGTTCGCAAAGCGGCTCATAGCTATGGATGGGATATCATGCCGCGGCTGGTCTCGGCCGGCATCTGGCGGTCGGTGGAATTGGTGGCGCACGAGCCGACAGAACTGACCGACCTGCATTTCTTCACACAGGCGGTGGGCTATGAGACCACTATCGGCCTGCTCTACAATTTCCTCACCGACGAGCCGATCCTCGACGGCTTCGAAATCCGCGTGAAAGGCATTTGCGGCTCTTCAGCTTTCGAGTGGCAAGGGAAGGCATCGTTCACGGCCGGCGAGGTGACGATCCGTGTGCACAACGTGAAGCCCTGGTGGCCGCGTGGGTACGGCGACGCAGATATTTACGACGTGGTCACCCAATTGATCCATCGCGGCAAGGTGGTCGACGAGAGGACGACCGCGATCGGCATCCGCACCGTCGAACTGGTCCGCACCGACATCACCACCCGCGATAACCCCGGGCAGTTCCTTTTCAAGATCAACGGCGAGCCCATAATGTGCAAGGGGTCAAACTGGGTGCCCGCCGACGCCCTTCACAGCCGTGATGCGAGCCGCTACCAGGCGGCACTGGAGCTGTTCAGGGATGCGGAATGCAACATGCTGCGCTGCTGGGGAGGGAACGTGTATGAGGACCACGCCTTCTACGATCTGTGCGACCGGCACGGGATAATGGTGTGGCAGGATTTTGCCATGGCCTGCGCGCGTTATCCTCAGAACGCCGAGTTCCAAACTGCACTGCGACAGGAGGCGACCAGCGTGGTGCGCAAACTGCGCAACCACCCCTGCATCGTGCTTTGGAGCGGAGACAACGAGTGCGACTATCCATTTGTCGGATATAAAGATCCGGCGGACAATTGCCTGACACGCAACGTCCTGCCCGAGGTCGTGCGCGAGTATGATTTCCGCCGCCCCTACCTTCCGAGCTCGCCGTACTTCACTCCGAAGGCGGTGAAACTGGACAGATACGACGAGCGCCTGCTGCCCGAGCAGCATTTGTGGGGCCCCCGGGACTATTACAAGAGCCGGTTCTATGCCGAAACGACCGCACACTTCGCGAGCGAGATCGGCTATCACGGCTGCCCCAACGTCAGCTCCATCAGGAAGTTCATCGACGCGGAGCACCTCTGGCCGTGGAATGGCAACGAGCAGTGGCGTCTGCACTGCACCGATGCCTTCCCGACCCCGGGGCCAAACTCCTATCGCGTTTCCTTGATGGCTAATCAGATCAAGGAGATGTTCGGCTTGGAGCCGGACAACTTGGAGGATTTTGCTCTGGCTTCCCAGATTTCGCAGGCCGAGGCCAAGAAGTTCTTCATCGAGCTGTTCCGCCTGGCCAAGTGGCGGAAGACGGGCATCCTCTGGTGGAACATGCTCGACGGTTGGCCGCAGTTCTCGGACGCCATCGTAGACTACTACTTCGGGAAGAAACTCGCCTACTACTACATCAAGCGCGTACAGCAGCCGGTCTGTGTGATGGTAGATGAACCCGAATACTGGCACTGTCGCGTGGTGGTCGGCAACGATTCGCGCACCGACGCCTCCGGCACCTTCCTGATCCGCGACGCCGACAGCGGCGACACGCTGCTGCAGGGGGATTTCGAGTCCAAGGCAAACCAGAATTCCCAGTTGGGGCAGATCCGGGTCAGCCATGGCGAACACCGTCTCTTCCTGATCGAGTGGGAACGCGCCGGCCGGAAGTACGGCAATCATTATCTGCTGGGCAAGCCGCCGATCTCGTTTCAGAAGTACGTCGGCTGGCTGAAGAAGATCGCCACGCTGCCCGACACCTTTGACGACTCGAAGATTGCGAAGTGAGGCCAAGATCATCGGATGAAGAAGGCACCACGGGCAATGCCATGAAACTGAGCTATCGCGAGAACTATCTGCGCGCCGTTCGTTTTCAGGACCCGGAGCATATTCCGGGCAACGTTGGAGTTCGGTCCGACGGCTGGGCCAGATACGGGAACGCGTTGAACGAACTCTATCAGAAGTATCATGGGTATCGTCCCTACGCCGACGAACAAATCCCCCAGCCCGATCCCGCGCGGATAGACACACAGGGCAATTACCACCATCTCTGGACGGATGAGTGGGGATGCCTGATGGAGGAAAGGGTCTTCGGCATCCACCCTATGATTGTGGGATATCCGCTGGCCGACTGGAGCGCGCTTAAGGACTATCGTCCGCCGGCAGGAGCCGATCTGTTGACCGGGGCCATCGAAGAAGAGAAAACGAAGGTCGAAGCCTGCAAGAATGGCGGCGGTCTGGTCATTCAGGATTTTCTCAGGCTTTTCGAGCGGATGCAATGGCTGCGCGGCGATGAGAATCTGTTCATTGATATCGCCGATGATGCCGAGGAGCTACACCGCCTGGCCGACATGATCGTTGCCCACAATCTCACATGGATCGAGCGATCCATTGCCGTCGGCGCCGACGGTGTGTGCTTCTCGGACGATTGGGGCACGCAGCAAGCCCTGCTGATCAATCCCGTGCAGTGGCGGCGATTCTTCAAGCCGCTCTACCGGCAAATGTTCGCCCCGCTCAAGAACGCCGGGATGCTGGTCTATTTCCACTCGGACGGCTGTATCCTTGACATCATCCCCGATCTCAAGGAAATCGGCGTCGACATTCTCAATCCGCAGACCAACTGCATGGACCTGGAGGCGCTCGGAAAGCTGTGCCTCGAACTGCGCCTCTGCATCAATGCAGATATCGATCGCCAGGGCGCCCTGGCATTCGGAACGCCGGACGATGTCAGAGCTTATTTCGACAGACTGGTTCGGTTCATCGGTTCGCCGGCGGGCGGGCTCATGTTTTCGTGTGAATGCGGAGCGGACACGCCGCTGGCAAATATCGAGGCGGCGATGCAGGCCGTGAAGGCCTACCAGGAACCGGTGTATCGGCGGAAAACCAATGACGTGTTGCGGAGCGATTGACTCTTGCACGAACGGCTGCGAGAAAAGAGGCAAGTTGATATGAAACGATTATCGAAAGTGTGCGCGGCAGTGTTTCTGCCGGCGGTGCTTGTGCTGTTGGCAGGTGCCCGGGTTATGGCCGGAGAAGATCAGCCCCAGGCGGCTGCACCGGTGCCGCAGACGGGAGTGACGAAATCATACACGCCCGGGGATGACGGAACCTATCAGGCCGGGGTGGCGTGGCCGGATCCTCGGTTCACGGTGGATGGTGACTGCGTGACGGATAACCTGACCGGGCTGATGTGGGCGAAGAGCTTCGGGCCGGCGGCGACATTGACCGAAGCGCTCGCCTACTGCAAGCAACTGGATCTGGGCGGACACAAGGACTGGCGGATGCCGAACGTGCGTGAACAACTGAGCTTGAGCGATTCCAGTCTGGTGAAACCCATCGCCTCGACCGATCTAACGACAACCTTCTTGCCCAAAGAGCACCCGTTCATAAATGTGCCGGTCATTCTCACCAGGACCAGCACCACATGTGCAAAAGACACCAACAGCTATTGGTACGTAAGGACTGATGGCTACGTGGGACAGCAGGGTAAGGACGACACGCAGTGGCCCGGCGTGTTGCCGGTTCGAGGCGGGGTTGACAAGAACGGAAAGGAAATCACCAAGAAGGGGATTGCGCCGGTGGCGAAGACGGGGCAGACGATATCGTACGCGCCGGGTGATGACGGCGACTTGCAGATGGGCGTGCCGTGGCCGAATCCGCGGTTCACGGACAATGGGAATGAGACGGTGACGGACAATCTGACCGGTTTGATGTGGTCCAAGAACGCGAACATCGGAGGAGCCACGATCGGTTTCGAAGCGCTGAAGGTATGCGAGAACCTGGAGTTGGGCGGTTACAAGGATTGGCGGCTGCCGAACGTCAAGGAACTGCAGACGCTGATTGACTACAGCAGCACGTTGGCGTTCCCGAAGGAGCCGTTTGTGAATACGGACGGGGTGGCCACCTGGTCCGCCACCATTTGGAAAAAGACCGATATGTATTCGTGGGCGTTTATAGCGAATCACTCTGGCAACACGGTCGGCGGTAGAATGGACTCTTGGGACTTCTGCCGTTGTAACGTGTGGCCGGTTCGCGGCAGAACATTGGATCCGGTGAAGCCGGCGCCAGCCAAGGAGCCGGAGAAGAAGTAGGAAGACACGGCAATCAGCATGTCCGTGAGAGACCTCTATGCAGCAGATTATAGTGTGCGGAATTGTAATTATGGTGGTGTCTGCTCTTTATAGTGAAGCCAGGACCGCTCACGTGACGGTCGACGATGGTCGCGTCGGCCAGAAGTGGGAAGGCTGGGGCGCGACGGACATGTACGCCTTCGACGGCTTGGAGGTCGAGCCGGAAGCCGGGGAGCCGGGGAAAATTCCCGCATCGGGCCGCGATGCCATCCTGAAGCTGTACTACCAGGATTTGGGCATGAACCGAGTCCGGTTCTGGCCCATGGGTTACGAGCCGGAAAACGACGATGCCGATCCGAAACACCTCAACGCGGCCAGGTTCATCTGGAAAGGACGCGGAACACGACCGGTGACATCGGTCGATCCGTTCTGCGAAGATCATCTCGTCATGGGCAAGAGATGGCGAACGCCCGGCGAGCCGTTCACCTTCTACCCAGCCGCTCACCAGTGGGAGAGTTGGATGACCGTTAAACCCGACTCACCCCGTTGGCACTTTGGCGATGACGCTCGGTTCAATCCGGCCAAAGTGGATGAATACGCCGAACACGCCCTGGCGGCTGTCCTGCACATCAAGGAAGTTTATCACTATGAACTGCCCGCTTGGTCGTTGTTCAATGAGCCGACCAACACCGCGAAGCCGGCCCCTGAAACTTCCCTGGCCCTGACGCTGGCCTGTGGGCGGCGTTTCAAGGAAAACGGGCTCAAGACCAGGATCGTTATCTGCGACGACGTTACGCCGGAAGCCAGCGCGAAAACGATCGAGCTCATCCTTGACAATGAAGAAGCCCGCGGTTATGTCGGCGCCGTGTCCTATCATCGATACTGCGGCGATTTCATTTTGGAAAGGGTCAAACCAATGCTGGCCAAGGCCGCGCAGGGCGAGCGGCTTGTCTCTGTTCCGGTCAGCTTTCATGCCAGCGCCACGAAGTATGGCAAGTCCGTCTGGGTGAGCGAACAGTGCTCCTATGGCGACGATGGAATCACATATTTCGACACCGGTCGGGCCCGGGCCAACCACATCTGCGACGAGATCAACTACGGCAAGGTGAATGCTTTCGATTTCATGCTCTGCTATTTCACCGAGCGGGGAAAGCCGGGCAACGAGGAAGCCCCCATTTTCCTGCGCTTCAAGGGTCGCGACTACGCGTCGGTCGAACTCAACGCATTCGGTGCCTGGATCAGTCACTTCACCCGCTATATCCGTCCGGGTATGGATCAGCTCGGAGTCACGGTGGATGACAACCTGGTGAAAGCCATCGCGTTTCGCGATTCGGCCGCGGGGAAATTTGTGCTGGTCGTGGTCAACAATAACGCGGATCCTGTGGATCTGACTATCCAGATGGGCAAGACGACTACGCCAAAGGGCAAACTCCAGCGAATCAGGACGGCTCCCGGCGCCTGGCGTACGCCTTTGGAAGACGCTCGCGTGAACCAAGGCCGTGTAGCCGACACTCTGCCCGGCACAAGTGTTACCACCTACACAGGGCCACTTCGTTGACTAGCGATCGGCCGCGTGAATTGTATTTTTCAGTTTTGCGCGGCGGCGGGTTTTGCGCTGGTGTGCAGACCGGAGACACTTTTTTACATTATTTTTACGCCGCAGAGACAACTGCAACAATCCATATGGATAGAATTGTGGGCGGCGTCATGACAGCCGCCTCGACCATCAACGGCAGCACGCGGCAAGGGCGAAAACAATGAACCTCAAGGCTCCGAGGCAGCGCACGCGGCCCCGGCAGCGGTGACGACGAAATGCATGTCAGCTCACCTGGCCGGGACGGCCGTCCAGCGCGCGGAATCGGTCAAGGCGGTAAGGCTGGCAAAGGAGTACGGTGATGATGATGTTCTGCATGAAGGCGAAGACAGTTGCCGCGGGGTTGCTGCTGGCGACCATGGCCGCGACGGCGGTCACGGTGGCGGCGGCCGAGCCGGCGGCCACGGCGGCCACGAACGCGGCGGCTGGGCAAGATGTTCTTACGGATGTCAAGATAGACATGTGGCGGCCTTTTACGGCGTACATGAGGCTGGAAGACCAGGAGCAAGAGACCAGGATGTCATGTGTAGGTGCTGGTTGCTATGGCAGAGTCAATTTTTCCATGCTTCCAGATCGTTTGTATAAGATCAGGTTCGAACCTCTCGACTACGTGTTCGACCTGTCTGGCAACCGAAACATCAATATATGCCCTATGGATAATGAGGACTACCTTAAGGCGCATCCAATCCTCCTGGCCATACCCGTTCCACCTGTTCCTTTTGTTTATTATCCAGCGTATAATCAGGGAGAAAAATGGCCGGAGGTGCACAGTCTGGCCGAGTTCTATGCGGCAAAAGGCACTGTCTGGTTCATCAACAAGGACGAGAAGAGCGACTGCAAGCTGTATCTCAAGATATCCCAGGGCGGAAACGTTTTGGTCATGGAGGATCCCGCCCTCAAGCCCACCATCACCGTCCTGGTCCCGGCAGCAGGGGAGACGGTATCGGGCACGATCACCGCCAAGGCCACCTACCCCGACGGCCTTCTGTGCATGGGCATGGATTTCATGATGGACGGCCAATGCATCTACAGCGACTGCTCCAACTGGCTGCGTACCGAACAGCCGCCGCATATGGTCACCATCGATACGACCAAGCTGCCTGATGGCCGTCATGAACTGCAGGTGTTCCGGAGCGCCCTCTCGCTGCCGGGCTCGGTGCGATGGTCGTCGGAGAAGGTCGTTTTCAATGTCGACAATACCATTCCGGCCGTATTTTTGTGCGACAACAGTTACAGCCGGCCGGATCCCGAAATCTATTTCTGGCCCGGGAGAATGATATCGGGGACCGTCCCTGTTGTGGCTGGTGTTGCCAATCTGAAGGCCAGCAAAGTGGAATTCTATGTGGATGCCACCCTGAAGGCGACGGACAGCGTCGGCGCAGCCAAGAACCTTGCATCCGGCGCGCTGACCGACATGCCAGGCGCCACCCATTGTGCTTCCATCGATACGACCACGCTCACGGAAGGGGGGCACGATCTGACGCTCAAAGCCTATGATGCGGCCGGCAAGCTGGCGGCATCGCAGACGACCAAGGTGTTCGTTTACAATAAGGGTTCCATCAGCATCCTGGCGCCGGCAGCAGGAGAAACGGTCTCGGGCACAGTTGTCGCCATGGCCAGCCCGCCTGACGGCGTCCAGACACTGTGCCGTTGGATCCATTTCAAGGTGGATGGCGTCGAACAGGGCGAAGACAACCTGCTCAGGCATGCGCCGCCATTCGGGCTGTGCATCGATACGACCAAGCTGACTAATGGCACTCATGAGATCGAGGCCCTGCAAGGAGCACCCGGGGAGCTCGTGTATCTGTATTCGGAGAAGCTCTCCTTCACGGTCGACAACAGCCGTCCGGCGGTTTTTCTGACCCACAAGGAACGATTTGAGGCCCCGTGGCCGGGAAGGATGATCTCGGGCACGGTCCCGGTTGCGGCCGGCGTTGCCAATCTGAAGGCCGGCAAGGTGGAATTCTACGTGGATGCAGCCCTGAAGGAAACGGATGGTTCCAGCCCGTATACTGTTTCCCTGGACACGACCAAGCTGGCCGAGGGGGCGCACGAGCTGACGGTCAAGGCCTATGATGCGGCCGGGAAGGTGGCGGCGTCCCAGACCGTGAAGGTGTACGTCTGTAACAAGGGCGCGATCAGCCTCCTGGCGCCGCTGGCGGGGAAGCCGGTATCGGGCACGATCACTGCCCTGGCCAGCGTGCCCGAGGCCAGACCCTGCCGCTGGATGCAGTTCACGGTGGATGGCGTCGAACAGGGCGAGGACAACCTGCTCCTGCATGCACCACCCTTCGGACTGGACATCGATACGAGCAAGCTGGGCAATGGTCCGCATGTGCTCGAGGCGGTGGCGGGTTACGGCCACCTCATCCCCGGCTATAGACCCGGCGATGCCCTCAGACCCTACGCGACCGAGAGGCATTCGTATCTCACTTCAGAGAAGGTCGCCTTCACGGTGGACAATGCCATCCCGGCGGTTTCGCTGACCCACCGAGAGCGATTCGATGCCCCTTGGCAGGGAAGAAAGATCTCGGGTACGGTCCCGGTTGAGGCCCGGGTTGCCAACCTGAAAGCCGGCAAGGTAGAGTTCTATGTGGATGGAACCCTGAAGGGAACGGATAGTTCCAGCCTCGATGAGAAGCGGAAGGCGGACCTGGCCCAGATCGACGCGGCGCAACGCGAATTGATAAAACCGGAGGCGCAGGCGGCATGGGAGCAGGGCCTGGTCGCGGCTGGGCCGTGGGCGGGGCCGTGGTGGTCGGTGGGGCCTTACCAGGCCGCATCGGCGCACGAGGCGTTTATCAAGGATTATGGGCCGGAACACTCGGTTGATCTGACCAAGCCCACTGCGGACGGGAAGACCTGGGTCCAGCATCTCGAACCGGAGTGGAGGGATGGGCAGCCCATATGGCTGGTTAAGCTCTGGGCGACCGGCGATAACACCGCGACCTATGTGTACCGTGTCATCAACGCGAGGACGGCGACAACGCTGCCGCTGTTATTGGGCAGTGACGACACGATCACGGTGTGGGTCAATGGCAAGCAGGTGCTGGCGCATGAGGTCCAACGTGGGTTGGTGGAGGCGGATTTGGAAAAGCTCAGCATCGAACTACGGCCGGGAGCCAATACGATGTTGATGAAGATCACCAACATCGGCAATTCAAGCGGCTTCTATTTCAAGGGGCCGCTGGAAATGCCCGTCGAGATTTCGACGATTCTGTTGTTGCCGCCAGCGCAACGCAGCGCGGCCCAGCGCGAGCAGGTAGCAGCTTATTACGGCAATACGGCGCCGGCCTTGGCGGGGGAGCGCAGGCATCTGGCAAAACTGCAGCAACAGCTCCTGGCGCGTGAAAAAGATCCGACCCAGTGGTCCTATAGTGCTTCCATTGATACGACCAAACTCACGGACGGGGCGCACGAGCTGACGGTCAAAGCCTATGATGCTGCCGGAAAGATGGCGGCTTCACAGACTGTGAAGGTTACCGTCGCCAATGCTGTAGAGGCCGAAGCAAGATAAGGCCGCTGAACCGGGGCAGTCGCCGCCCTCTGGGCGGGGCACAGCATGCGCCAACACTTATGACCGAGGAGTAATGAAAGAACACGTGAAACTTGATTCCATAACGTCGAGGAGAATGAAGAATGAATACTCATAGAATTCTGATACGCGTGGCCGCGGACTGGGCCGCCCACATTTCTGCTCTGTTCAAACCGTTCATCGCCGCCGGAATTTTCCTCGCCGCCGGCACCCTGTCCCTGGCCCTGAGCGCCGAACCGGCCCCGGCGGCCCCGGCGGCCAAGCCGGCGCCCAAGGAATGGCAGATTTGTTTTTATGGGTGGAGACATTTCCGAGCGTATATACGGCCGGAAGGCGAGGCAGAGGAAATGATAGACCGTGATGCGTGCGTGGGGGGCAACCCATATGGCATACTCCATTTCACCCTGCAGTCCCGTCGTTTGTATTATCTCAGGTTCACACCTCTTGACTACGTATTTGCACATCTTGGCGATCGGATG
Source organism: Sedimentisphaerales bacterium (assembly GCA_035529475.1). Lineage (GTDB taxonomy): Bacteria > Planctomycetota > Phycisphaerae > Sedimentisphaerales > Anaerobacaceae. Next base: position 14,419 of record DATKWR010000043.1, read on the forward strand.
CTCAAGCTGCAGGAAGCATCGCATCATTGGCCCGGCCCTGATGATCCAATACTCCTTGCAGTGCCCGTTCCGCCTACGCCTTTCTGTGTTGTGAACCACGCAACGATGGAAATCCAACGGGAGGTGCACAGCCTGGCCGAGTTCAATGCGGCGAAAGACACTGTATGGTTCATGAACAAGGACGAGAAGAGCGACTCGAAGCTGTACCTCAAGGCAACACACGAATGCGCCATCCTCCTGAAAGATCCCGCTCTTCAGCCAGTACTCACCATCCTGAAACCGCTGGCAGGGGAAACGCTATCGGGCCCTGTTAATGTTACGGCCAGCCTGACCGATGGTGCCTCGGCCCAGTGGGTGTCGTTTTCTGTTGATGGCTCCTTAGTTGGCTCCGACAGTGCATTGCGCACTTACCCGCCATATACGATTGAGTTGGATACGACCAAGCTGAGTAATGGTCCTCATGAGATAGAGGCCACTGCTATGCGAGACGTGGTCAAGTCCAAGAAGGTGGCCTTCACAGTGGACAACACTCGTCCGACGGTTTTCCTCATCAACGGCAAGTATAGTCATAATAACCCTGCGGTCCCCAACTCTCCGGGCTTCAATTGGTCCAGAAGGCAGATATCGGGCACAGTCCCTGTCGAGGCCGGTGTTGCTAACCTATACTTTCGCACTTTCATGCCGCATAAGCGGCTGATTCTATAAGGGCCCAGAGCTTTTCTTTGAGGTCAGCATCCGGAGTAGACCTGTGCGAAAATCCTTCGGTCAGTATTTCGCGCCTGAAGGCAGCCAGCATATCGC
>DATKWR010000044.1:0-21206 GCA_035529475.1 Sedimentisphaerales bacterium
TCTCTCCAGCTTCCTTTCTTGCGATATTGAAGCCTTTGATTTTGTCGTTATAGTAGTACGCTGTATAGCCCTCGGCAATATTATCGCACACGGATGACGAGCTACGCTCAATCTGATCTCTCAACCGAAATCTTTCTTCTCCGGGCAATCCCTTACAGAACTTATGAATCTCCTGCATCAGCTTGTGCGATTTCTGCCACACCCACAGCTTCTCAAACCCCGCGACCGGCTCTTCCTGATTTCCTGATTCCCTGGTATCCTTCATTCTGATAACCCGATACCCGCCTTTCGTCCTTAGAGTCCCTCCCACTTCTTGACAATGACCACGTCGTTCTGTCCTCCGAAGCCGAAGGACTCGTTCATCGCAACGTGGACGGGCATTTCTCGCGGCTTGTTGGGAACGTAGTCCAGGTCCAGCGCCGGGTCCGGGTCGTTCAGGTTCATGGTCGGCGGGACAATGCCGTCCCGGATGGCCAGGACGCAGGTAATCAGCTCGGCCGCCCCGGCGGCGCCGATCAAGTGGCCTAACATGCTCTTGACGCTGCTGGCGGGAATAGTCTTTGCCCTTTCTTTGAAGACCCCCTTGATCGCCTTGGTTTCTATCGAGTCGTTCTCGGTGGTGCTGGTGCCGTGCGTGTTGATATAGTCCACGTCTTTGTAACCGATGCCCGCGTCGGCCAATGCCGACGTCATGGCCTGGATCGCACCTCGGCCTTCTTCGTGCATATCGGTGACGCGAAACGCATCGGTGCTGCTGCCGTAGCCGATCATTTCGGCAACGATTTTCACGCCCCGTTTTTGGGCCGAGCTTAACGATTCGAGAACCAGGACGGCCGCACCTTCACCGAGGACGAAGCCGTCCCGGCTGGCCGTGAAGGGCCGCGACGCCGTCTGCGGACTGTCGTTTCTGGTCGATAGGGCGGTCAGGCGGTTAAAGCCCGTCACACCCAGCGGGTGGATCATCGAATGGGCGCCGCCGACGATCATCACGTCGGCGTCGCCTTTGCGGATTATCATCGTCGCTTCGCCGACGGCTTGCGTGCTGGCCGCACAGGCGGTCAGGCAGCTTCGCGTCGGCCCGCGAGCACCGGTGAGCACTGCCAGATGAGCGGCGGGCATATTCGGCTCCTGTTCGAGCTCGCGCATGGGGTCCATCCGGCCGAAAGCGACCTTCGCCCAGCGGCCCCAGTCCATCTCGTTTTTCTCAGCATCCCATCCTTCGAGGATGGCGGCGAAAAATACATCGTTGTCCACTGAGCCTTCGCCCGCGCCCAGATAGATTCCCAATCGGCTGCGGTCGATTCCGTCGGCCGGCTCGTCGGTTTCCACGTCGATCCCCGCCTGCCGGCAGGCCTGGGCCGCCGCCCCGAGGACAAACCCCGAGCCGCGGCCGCAGTGCTCGTGCAGCTTTGGATTCTTCGTGTACGCTGCAAAGTCGTAATCCTTAACCTCTGCGTCGAACGTCGTGGGGAACGTCGAGGCATCGAAAATGGTGGTCTTCGCCACGCCGCTTTCGCCCGCCAGGATGGCCCGCCAGAACGCCTCGACATCATGCCCCAGGGGACAAACGATCCCCATGCCGGTTATCACAACTCGCTGGTTTGGATTCTTGTCGGTCATTCGGATTCAGTACTTCGGACTTCAGATTTCACTTCCACTTTTCAGCACGACGGCGGCGGTTTGTCCGCCGTAACTATAGCTGCAGCTTAAGGCGTAGCGGATTTGCCTGTCGCGCGGCTCGGTGGCGATATTCAAGTCGCAGCCTTCGGCTTTGTTGTCACAGTTCTTGGCGGCGGGTATCTTGCCATCTCTTATCGCGCAGGCGGCGGCGATAATATCGAGCGCGCCGCCGGCGGCGCCCGTGTTGCTCAACATGCTCTTGGTGGGCCAGACCGGTATTGCGGCCGCCGCTCCGCCCAGCGCCGCCCGGATCGCTTTGGTCTCGGCCAGGTCATCCGCCGGTATCCCCGTTCCGTGCGGGATGATCAGGTCCAGGTCATGCGGCTCGATCTGCGCTTCGGCCATCGCCTTTTCTATCGCGATCCGAACACCTTTGCCGTCCGGCTCAAGACGCTCATACATGGGATTGATGTTATTGCTCTGGCCCAGGCCGACGACTTCGGCGTAAATCCTGGCGCCGCGGCTCTCGGCGTGCTTCAGATTCTCAAGAACGACAACGCCGGCCGCCTCACCAAACACCGAACCTTTGGCTTCGGCGTCAAAGGGCCTGCACGCCGTCGCCGGCTCGTCGTTGTTTTCAGCGGTCGCTCTCTTGAGCAGACACTGGCGGATCAGGACGATCGGATTAACCTTTGCCTCCGCGCCGCCGGCCAGGGCAATATCGCTGTCGCCGCGGGCAATCGTCTGGGCCGCCTCGGCAATCGCCAGATGGCCCGCCGCTTCGGCGCAGGTGATCGTGTTGCTCGGCCCCTGAATGTCGTGGATAATGCCGATATGGCACGCGAGCATGTTCGGCAGGTATTTCAACAGCCACAGCGGCGTCACCCGCTCAAGGCCCTCTTTGCCCCACTTGCGCATGTCGAACGTTCCGTCGGTGACGCTGGCGGCCACCGCGGGGGCCAGCTCGACCATGTCGCAGCTTATCAGGCCCGCCCCCAGATTAACACCGACGCGCTGCGGGTCGATATTGACCTTCTCGGGGTCGATGCCTTTGGTCACCAGGCCCGCGTGCACAAGGGCCTCGTTGGCCGCGATGACCGACAGCTCAATGTCCCTCGACATCAGCTTGATCGCCTTGCGGTGGCTCTTCGGCACGTAATTCTGTATTCTGTACTCGGGGACCTGGCCGGCGATTTTGCAGGTGAAACCGACGGGGTCGAACGCGGTGATTCGGCTGATCCCGCTCTTGCCTTCACAAAGAGACGCCCACATCTCGGCGGCGGTTAGTCCAAGGGGGGTGATCGCGCCAAAGCCGGTGATAACCACGCGATGCGAGCTCATCAAACTGGCTCCGATTTCTGCCCGGCCCGTGAGAGCACGTCGCGCAGGAGCGACTCGAATACCGATGTGCCGGTATTGAACACGAAGTTCTCCTTCGGAAACTGCTTGCCCGCGAGGTTCTGATCGATGTGGCTGAACATCAGATCGATCTCCGCGAGAAGCTGGCCGTTGCAGGTGACTTTGCCGGTCGTGCTGGCCGCTTCGGGGGCGAACGATTCGATGGCCGCTTCCAGCGTCAGCGTGTCGCCCGGCTTGATGTAATGGAAAAAGACGGCCTTCTTGATTTTTGCCAGGATGACTTTCTCCTGAAACTTCGCCGCCTCGCCGACGAGGATTCCCGCCGTCTGGGCCATGGCCTCAATGCACAGGCTCTCGGGCATCACGGGGTAGCCTGGGAAGTGATCGTGCAGATGCTCCTCGGCGAGTGTGACGTTCTTGAGCGAGACGGCCCTTTTGCCGCTCTCGAACTCGATAAACTTGTCTATCCAGATCCAACGCATCTTCTTGCCTGGGCTGCCGTTGCGGCCCGCTCATACTATAAGCAAGCGGCAGACTGGCGCCGGGCCATCCTGCCGCTGATAACCGAAGAACTGTTGCCGACGCTAAGCCGCGTTGAGCTTATTATCAAGGTAGTTCACAATGGCCCCGACGGTGAACAAATCAGCCATCTTATTGATATCGGGGTTCTTTTCAAATTCCGACAGGTCCGTATGCGGCATCCTTTCCCGCAGCTCGGCAAGCCCCTTTTCCGTCAGCTTGCCGTTGTGGATGAACTCCGAATTCGTCATCAGATTCTCGGCGGGAAACAGCTCTTCCCTCGGGATTTTTATGCTGAACGCTTTTTCCAGCCGAAACACGATGTCCAGAAAGTCAATGCTCTCGGCCCCCAGGTCCCCCATCAGGGTCGCCTCAATCGTCACCTCGTCGTCGTCAACACCCAGTGCATCGACCAAAACTTCCTGAACTTTCTGTACGATTTCGTCCCGACTCACTGCCATACGTCTGTTACCCCTTTCGAGTTACGATCTTCTATTTATGATTTACGATTGCGGCTGTCGCCGAGGCCATGGCCAATCATAAATCGTAATTCATAAATCATAAATCTATTCCAACAGTTTCCATCGTTCCTTCAAACTATCAATGACGTTCGCGTCCACGGCGGCCATCGCCGAATTCTCGTCGGCCAGATTAAAATGCCGCAGCCCGAACCGGGCCTCGACGATTCGCTCATCGCACGAGACGCCGAAACCGCTAAAGCTGCTGACGTTCTCTTCGATGGTCCTGGCCTCGACGGTATATTCGATTTGGGAGCCGGGCGCCAAGAAACTCTTATACTTCACATTTCGCGCCTCTTCAAGCAATATCATGCTGTGGGCGAAATTTTCGCTCTGCCGGACCAGCCACGAGGCGGACTCGATCAGCCCTTCCAGCAGCAGAACGCCCGGCAGCACCGGGAACGTCGGAAAATGGTCGGCCAGATACTCTTCCGACAGCGAGACGTTCTTGACCGTCTTGATTTGCTTGCCCGGCTCTAACGAAACAACCTTATCAATCAGTATAAATCGCATCCAAAGATTCCATAGATTCTTGAATCACAGATTTTAGCATCCGCAGCACTATATACGAGACTCAACCCTGTTTCCAGCCTTTTTTTGAGCTCCATGATAGCCCACCACGCATGTTCTTTTGCTCGCCTCATGGTTTTCAGGGTGTAGATTATGAAGCTTTGCTTGACTTAGCTCGGCGAATCGTGCATACTGACGCCTGACGACGTTTGCACAGACTGCAAGGCACACGCGGGCATGTGGGCGTCAAGAGTGAACGAACCAAGCTCAAAATGTGACGGACGATGGGAAAGCATCGAATCTCAACAGGCTGGAGTCGCTTGTTGCGTCGGCTGAAGCCTCCGGGCAAAGCACTCGGCACCGGTCTGGCCCTTGCCATCTGGTTGGTTCTCGGCTCCGGCTGTGCCAATGTCCGGGTTACCGACCCTTCGAGGACGGCGACGGAGCAATTCTTGCTGTCACAAGCCGCCGTAAAGGCCGTTGAGCTCTTGTCTTTTGAAGCGGTGCAGGGCCGTAAAGTCTATCTGGATGTCGCCAATTTTGCGCCCGCGGAAAAAGATTTTGTTCTTGGCGAATTCCGAGCTGGATTGCTCCACGCCGGCGTGAGCATTGCCTCCAAGCGAGAAGACGCGGAAATCGTCATGGAAGTGCGCAGCGGGGGCGTGGGTATCGACCGGTACGAAGCGCTCTTTGGGATACCTGCTATAACGGCTCCTTCGGGCGCGACCTCCGGTGCCGCCGGGGTGCCCGTAGTCAGCTTGATCACGCCGGAACTTGCAATCACCAAGAAAATCAGGCAGGTGGCCTTTGCCAGCGTCGGCTACGTGGCTTATTGGGCGGATACCGGCGACGTCGTGGCCAGCTCCGGCCCGGCCATAGGCAAAACTTATCGCGAGGATTGGTGGCTGCTCGGCTTCGGCCCGAGGACCATCGGCACTATCCCCCCCGTGGATCACGAATCGAATTGAGCGTTAGGGACAGGAGGTTCTTATCCAGTGCAGCCGCCGTTCGTTCAGAGAATATGCAAGTCCAATAACCTGGTAGCTTTATGTGTCGCCGGATACTTCGAATATTGATCGTCATGGTCGTGCTTTTAGCAGTCGCCGTAGTGGCGGTGCAAGTCGTCCTGCAGACGGATCTGCCGCAACGTTGGGTCCTGGGCGCCATCAGTGAGCAGCTCGGCGCGAAGGTAACAGCAGGTTCACTGCGCACGAGTTTTTGGGGAAAGACGACCGTAAAGGATTTTGCTCTGAATCTCCCAATGGAAGAGAATGAATTCCTCCGCATCCCGGAGATCAGCCTTTCTCACACGGCTCCACCCTTGCTTGTGCTGGGCCGATCACTGACGTGTCACTCCGTGCGCATTGTCAATCCAACGGTAAACGTCAGGCGGGATGACGCTGGTCGCTGGAATGTTGAGCAGTTTGCCTCGTGCTTGCGCCAGGTCATGGCAAACACACAGAAACAGAGAAAGGTCAATCTGCCCGAGTTGGACGTTGTCGATGGTGCGTTGATAGTCATCAATAGTGCAGGCGACATTGAGAGCATGCAGCCGGTTAATTTTCACGGCAAGCCAGCCGGTCCGGCGCGATGGGATTTTGAAATGAATATTCCATCCAGGGTCGCGATCTCAGGCAAGCTAACCGCCGGCACCGATTGGACCCACGAAGTCAACTTTGATTTCAGAGACCTTGACAAGCTGGCCGTGCACCTGATGCCGGGCAGTCCGAAACCTCTGTGTGCCCGTGGGACCCTATACGGACATATCCGTCACAGCGAGCTAATCGGCAACGTGCAGCTCCAACAGTTGCAATGCGGCCCGACACAAGCCCGCGGAACTGTCGGGATAGAGATCTCCCAGGACAAGCTTCTTGGTCGCTTCGAAAACCTGTTGATCCAGGAATCGAGGCTTCCCGTCGAAGAGGTCAGGCTCGCCGGCGGTTCGGTACAATGGGCCGGACAGCAACTACAGGCCGATCACGTTCTGGTCGAGGCAGGCGGCGTTCAGGCAAGCGTGACCGGCCACTGGGACCGCACCACCGGAGAGGCAGCGCTGACGAGTTCATGGACGGGGGAAATCGACAAGCGCCCTATCCACCACGAGGGAACCTTGACCGGGTCGGCGAGCTGGCCCCGAATGGGCAGAAAACAAGTTAATGTTTCAGTGGCGGGTTTCGCAAAGTCGCCCTCGCATGACTGGCGGGGCGATGTTGAAATCCAGGGGTCGGGAAGCAGTTTATCCGCCTCACAATGGCAGGTGTCGGCGCCTCGGCTGTCGTGGCAGGACAAACGCACCGCCGGGATCACATTGGAAAACGTCCGGGCCGAGATAGATGTGAATTGGCCCGATATCCGGCTGGCGAGTCTGTCGGCAGCAAACGCAGAACATTTGAAAGCCGAAGGCAACTTTTCAGCAGATCAACGCAGTTGGACACTTTCGTTCGATGCCGAGGGCGTCAGAGCCGTTCGGGAGCAAAGCCGGCCCGTCGATTTGACGTTAGTTGCCGACGGAGACCGAGAGCAAGTCAATGTCAAGAAGTTCATGATGATTCGCCAGAATCTTTCGGTTCAAGGCAGCGGGACAATGGCTCTGCCCTCGACCGAGTTGCGCGACGCCCATGCCGAAACATCCTGGATGATTCGCCCAGCCAATGGCCGGGAGGGCTTTGACAACGTGTCCGGGAATCTGCAATGCGAAGTTGACATCACAGGCACCGCCAGGCCCGTCAACCTTCAATTGCAGTCGATGCTGTCTGGAGAAAGTATAACATTCAATAAGAACGTCGTTGGCAAAATTAAGATTCCCTGCCACATGCAGATAGCCACTCGAGGGGCCGAGTTTAAAGCAGGACCATTCAAGCTTTTCGGCGGCACGTGGAATATGGCCGGGGAACATGACTTCTCTCGGCAGGTTGCACAATTGGCCTTCGATGCGAATCAGGTATCGCTCGAGCCGGTGGCGGGGTTGTTCGAGCTGCCCCTCAAGTGTCAAGGGTCGATGATGGCGCATCTGGAAATCAGTCTTCCGTTGTATGACGTGAACCAGGTGGCCGTATCGGGCGGATGGAACGTACAAGACTTGATCATGCCGCCCATCGAGGCAGACAGCGCCGAGGGCCAGGTGGACATTCGCAACGGCAAGGTTGTGCTTGATCGGATTCATCTGAAACGGAATCTGGGTCTGGCCTCAGCCAGCGCACAGTTTCACCTCGATCAGCCGCAGTACGTGTCCGTGGAGGTGGCGGCGGAGCAGTGGCCCACAAACCTGCCGGATCGCAATATGACTTTCGTTACGGACGGACGAGCGGATGCAGTTCTGGATCTGGCAAGACGAACCGCAGAAGGCAAGGGCACTCTATCGACCTCCGTCGTCATTGACCAGCAAGAGTTCGGGCATATCTCTGCCGAGATCGCAGCCGAGGGGCGGACCGTCCATCTTAATAGCATGGAGATTGAAGTCCTTGGCGGTTCGGCAGGCGGAACGGCTCAAATCCCGCTGGATAGCTGGCTGGGCAGCCGCATTGAGCTCCAATGGCAGAATCTGGAAATGGCTGCGCTGGCCGACTGGTGGACGGAGCTTGAAGGTCTCTCCGGCAGATGTTCCGGCTCATTGACCGCCGCGAGAGCCGATGATCGGCGTGCATTGGAACCTCTGCACATTCAAATCCGCGCCGGTGTCGCCGACGGAGACTTCCGCGGGGCCCGCATTGGTGACTATCAGATATCGGCGTATCTTGGAGACAATAGGCTTCTGATCGACGAATCAGAATTCGAGATCATGAATGGCACGCTGTCAGCTTCGGGCAGCCTCAGGCGAAGTGTCAACAAGGGCTCAGTGTACTACATCCGGGGCGGTTTTTCGCAGCTTGAGCTGGACCAGCTCGTACATTCTTTTCTGCCGAGCGCAAAGCCTATCGAAGGCCGACTGAGTGGGAAAGGGATGTTGGTCGTCCTTTCCGACTTGCGGGGCATGACCGGCCGGGCTGATGTGCAATTGAGTGACGTGGACCTCGGACGCACCATTCTCGTGAGCACTCTGTACGATGCCTTGAATCTCAAGTTCGGTTCGCATCAACCCACCGGTCAGGGGCAGATAAGCATGCGTTTTGAGGGCTCGTCGCTGAAGATTCCGAGCTTCACATATTTCAACCGAGGCGCCGAGATCCGCGGCGCGTGCAGCGTGGACGACCTCACACGGGGGAAAATGAGCCCCGTCTCAGGCTACGCCATCGGTTCGGCCAGACCTCTGAAGGGCATCCGTTTGCCTGGGATAGAAGACCTGGATCGGCTGATAGCCTCTCTTCAAACAGGTGTCTCCTCTGTAAGAATCGACGGGACTCTGGCCGAACCGGCGGTCACGCCCGTGGCGTTCCGAGAGGTCGGCCAGGCCCTGCGCGTGCTGCTTTGGAATCAATTGGGCGAATAATCGACTGTGCGGGCAGGGTACACGAGAACGAGTCGCAGGCGTGCGAATCTGTGCCCATTATTCATTGCGTTTTGGCCTCTGAAATGCTATAGTTCTTTGCAATGAATGTACGCCACGCGAAAATTTCGGATGTTGCGGCGATTCACGCCTTGATCAGCTCTTATGCGGAGCGGGACCGGATGCTGTTTCGCTCGCCGGCGGATATTTACGAGAACCTTCAGACGTTCTGCGTCGCCGAATTAGACGGTCGCGTGGTCGGCTGCTGCGCGCTGGAGATCATCTGGGCGGACCTGGCAGAGGTCAAATCTCTGGCCGTCGATGCCGCGCACAAGGACAAGGGGATCGGCACAGCGCTGGTCGGCGGCGCCCTCGAACAGGCGACCAAGCTCGGCGTGCCCAAGGTCTTTGCGCTAACGCTCGAGCCCGTGTTCTTTCAGAAGCAGGGCTTCACCGTCGTAGAAAAAGAAAAGCTGCCGATGAAAGTCTGGAGCGACTGCGCCCGGTGCACGAAGCAGCAGAATTGCGACGAAATAGCGCTGATAAAAGACATATCTCGTGAAGTGTGAATTGTATCTGGCATCAAGAGTCTGTCCAGTGTGGGTGGGGTATCTGCTTGCCAGCCCCGTCAGAAAGATTTTCCAGAATCCCAGGAAGATTCTGGGGCCGCACATCAGGGATGGCATGAAAGTCCTGGACATCGGCTGTGCGATGGGCTTCTTCAGTCTGCCGCTCGCAGAGATGGTCGGATCCAACGGCAGAGTAATATGCGTCGATGTCCAGGCGAAGATGATTACGTCGCTGGCAAAACGGGCGCGAAAAGCAGGATTGTCCGACAGGATTGAAACCCGCGTCTGTCCTGTTGACTCTCTGGGCCTGGAGGACCTGAGCGGCGAGATCGATTTCGCCCTGGCGTCCGCCGTCATACACGAAGTCTCTGATGTTGCCGACTTCTTCGAACAGACATACAAGGTGATCAAGCCGGCTGGAAGACTCCTGGTCGCCGAGCCGCGAGGGCATGTGTCAGAAAAGGACTTCGAGGCGACTGTCTCTGCCGCAGAACAAGCGCGCTTCGGAATCCTTGACTGGCCGAAGATAAGCTACGGCCGTGCTGTTCTGCTGGGCAAATAATTCTGATGTCGCTCCGAGATGGACTCTCTGAACAGATTCCTCGGCTGCGCTCCGCTCCGCTCGGAATGACAACGCGCTCTTTAACCCACCTGGCGGCGCTGGAACAGGGCGACGGCCAAAGCGAGAATGGCCGTCGTGTAGCAGAAGGCGTAGGAGGCGCTTGTCAAGATATATCTCACGGGGACCTTGCTGCCCTCGTAAATGGCGTCGCTGATCCAGAAAATCTGGAGATTCGGCACGAGGAATCTGCCCAGCCGTGCCCAGAGGTGTGCCTCGGCGAATCGGCCGAACACGTAGTCGCTGACAAGGCCCAACAGGAAAATCCCGATACAAACAGAAAGTGTAACCACGATGTTGAAACGGGAGGACAGCGCCACAGCCAGCGCAACGATAATCAGGGCGGCCAGCAGCAGCAGTACCGAGCCGTAGATATCCACGGCGTTTATGCCGTTCTCTTTCGGGTTGAACTTCCAGTTCCGGTCGATGAACGCCAGGAAGATGATTATCAGCGTAGCGAAAACAGCGGCCAGAACGATAGCCGTCGAAGAGAATTTCCAATCATAAATATAGTTGAAAAAAGCACTTAGCAAGACTACGACAGCGATGCCGACCCCCGCAGTCCCCAGGACCGTCCAGTCGTGGGTATCGTTGACCGTCTCAAGGACGCCGTGCCGAATCGACATCAGCAGGGCGACGGTGCAGATGTAGTGGGCCAGAATCACCGCGGCGGCCACACCCAGGAACTTTGCAATAATAAATATCGGACGTTGGACCGGCTTGGTCAACACGGTCATGATGGTCTTGTTCGCCAATTCCTCGGCCACCGCCCCCGAAGCCGAAAAAATTGCGATGAACAAGCTCGTCAGGAACAGCGTAGATAAGCCTAACTCGCGCAGGAGCTTGTTGTCGTCGCTCATCGTGTACATGGTCAAAGATGGGCTAACAAAAAACAGCAACAGCGCGGCAATAATGAGAATGGCAAAGACCGGTTGTCTGAGAGTTTCGATGAAAGTGTTTTTTGCTATAGTAAATAATCTATTCATTTGTCACGACCGTTCCATCGCGCCGGGCCTGTCGGTTGAGCCGGCGCGGTTTTTTTTTGCGCATAGGGGACTGATTTTTTAACAGTTGTCCCTATACCAAGATAACATTTGTTGCTATAGTACGCAACTTATAAATGGTGAAGGCTTACACGCACGTCCAGTGAATACTGTGTTCGTGCACATTTTGTTCAACTTGTAAGGCCGGGATAGAAAATGACAGTATCGTCAAAACGCCCCGTACAGGTCGCTCTGGTATCGTTGATTCTAAGTGTGGTCTTTTTCGGCATTTCCTTTTTACTGGGTCGGTGGAGCGGTTTTTCTGCGATCTCGGCGGTGGGGTGGCTGAACCTGTCGGCCGCGCTCGTCTGGCTGGTCTTGTGCCTGAAGTTCTACCAGCGCTCGCTGGCCGAGCAGGAAAAGCTCGACGCCGGCCAGTTGAGCAGGGACCAGGCCACGTCAACAATCTTCCAGGCCGGCAGCGAACAAGCGACCTTGTTCTACGTCGCGCAGCGTCGGCTGCAGATCTTCGAGAAATGGTTCATCCCCATATTCTCGGCGCTGATCGCAGCCTATCAAATGGGGATTGGCTTGTACTTGTTTAGCGCCGCTCGCACGGCGATTGCCGCCGAAGAATTGAAACAGCCGCTGCTCTGCGGCATTTGCATGACGGCGATTGCATTCGTCAGTTTTCTGATCAGCCGTTACGCGACGGGCATGTCGGGCCAGCCCCAGTGGAAGCCATTGAGGGCCGGCGGCAGCTCGCTGCTGGGGGTGGCCGTCTTGTGCTTTGCCCTGGCGGTGGCGCTGGCGTTGACCTACCTGTTCAACTTTTACACCTTCGTCAATGTCATGGCGCTGGTGATTCCGGCCGTGCTGGTCGTGTTGGGCGTCGAAACCGCCCTGAACCTCATCCTGGACATTTATCGCCCGAGGCTGAAAGGGCTGTACGGCCGCAGCGCTTTTGACAGCAGGCTGCTGGGCGCTATCAACGAGCCGGGCGGGATCCTGCGCAGCGCCGCCGACGCGATCGATTACCAGTTCGGCTTCAACGTCTCGCAGACCTGGTTCTACAAGCTGCTCGAACAGGCGATTGTGCCCTTGGTGCTGTTTGCCGGCACGACCCTGTATTTGCTGAGCTGCATCGTCGTGGTCGCCCCCGATGAGCAAGCGATCATCGAACATTTCGGCAACCCGGTCAACGACGCGAACGACGTCAGGCTGGTCGGGCCCGGGCTGACGTTCAAGTGGCCCTGGCCGATCGACAAAGTCTGTAAGTATCCTACAAGAAGGATCGCGGAAATCAGTATCGGGTTTGTCCCCAAGGTCGATAAGGAAGGCAGGGTGGAGCATGTGCCTCTTTTGTGGGGCGAGGCCCATTACGAGCAGGAAGACCAATTGCTGGTCGCCAGCGAACAAGCCGGCACGAAATCGGTCGGGGGAACCGTGCCGGTGAGTCTGGTCATCGCGGCGGTGCCCGTCCAGTACCGAATTAAGGATCTGTATTCCTTCGTCTATAATCATCACGCGCCCGAACAGTTTTTGGCCTCCATCTGCTACCGTGAGCTGACGAGGCTTGCGGCCAGCGCGAAGATAGAAGTGGACAACGAAGCCGACATGGCGCACAGCCTGCTCGGGGCGGGGCGCGCCGAGGCCGGCAACCTTCTGACCACAAGGATTCAAAAAGCCGCCGACGAGGCGGGTCTCGGTGTTGACGTCATCTTTGTCGGGTTGCAGGGCATTCACCCGCCGGTCGAGGTGGCGGCGGATTATCAGAAGGTCATCGGGGCCCTGCAAAAGAAACAGGCGCTGATTCTCCAGGCCCAGGCCGAACGAAACAATATGCTCAGCACCCTGGTCGGGTCCGTTCAGGAAGCCGAAGCCCTTTATGATCTTTGGGGCCAATACCAGAGGGCCACGTTGGCAAACACGGCCGAAGATATCGAAAGCCTTGGCCGGCAGTTGGACAGTGTTTTCGAGCAGGCAAAGGGCGAGATTTTCAAGACGTTGAGAGAATCGAAAAGTGATGCCTTTCAAAAAGCAACGCTGGCGGAGGCAACCAGCCAGCGTTTTGCCGGGCAGTTGAAAGCGTATAGGGCCGCCCCGCAAATCTTTATCCAGGAGCAGAAATTAGCGACGCTCGAAGAAGCGCTCGACGGCATACGCAAATACGTCGTCGTGGCCGACCCGAACGATACACAGGTTACGATCATTGACCTTCAGGAAAAACTCTCGCCCAGCCTGTACGAGCTGAGCGGCATTCAGGAGAGCAGCCAACAATGAAAAACATAGCCATTGCAGTCTTTGTCGCGTTGATTGTCGTCACTTTGGGGCTCTACCTGGTTTCATTCCAGGTGCGAGAGACGGAATCCTGCGTGGTGACGACGTTCGGCAGGGCGACCGCCGATGACGAGATTACCACGCCGGGGGTGTACTTCAAATGGCCTTTCCCCATCCAGCAGGTTCATGAATTTGACTCCCGTATGCAGATCTGGGAGCCCGAGCCCGAGGAGACAACCACCGCGGGGGGCGAGCCTATCATCGTCAACACGTACGTCGTCTGGAGGATTGCCAGGCCGCTGGAGTTCTTCAACGCCATCAAAACGGTCAACAAGGCGGAAGAAGAATTGCTGCGAAGCCGAGTTCGCAATACACAAAACAACATCATCGGCCGGCATGGTTTTTCCGAGTTCGTCAACAGCGACCCGTCGAAGATAAAATTTGAAGAAATCGAAAATGAAATGCTGGCCGACCTTCAACAGTCCGTCGCCGCAGCGAAGTTCGGTATTGAAATCCAGGCGCTTGGCATCAAGCAGCTCAAGATCAGCAAGGACGTCAGCACGGAGGTCTTCGAGCGGATGCGGGCCGAGAGGAACCGCAAGGCCGCACAGATCATTGCCGACGGAAACTCCGAAGCCATCAAGATACGAACGGACGCGAAATCGAAGAGCGACGAGCTTATCGCGGCCGCCGAGGCCCGGGCAAAACGCATACGCGGCGACGGGGACGCTGAAGCGGCAAAACACTACAAGAGGCTCGAAGCCGACCCCGAGCTGGCCATGCTTTTGAGGAACCTCGAATCCCTCCAGAAGATATTTAAAACCAACACGACGTTTGTGACTCCGACGGACATACAGCCGTTTTCGCTGTTGAAACGTATGCCCGACATCAAGCCAAAGGAACCGGAATAATAACTCAAGACAGCGGGTATTATGGCAAAACAAGATCGCGAAAAAGACAAGGATCAGCTTCACGAGGCGCCTCAAAGCCCCCCCGGCGATGAGTTCGACGCCGCCGGCAAGAGTCTCTCCGAGGCGCTGGGGCTCAGCTTTATCATCCTTAAAGTCATCATGGTCGTGCTGGTGGTCGCCTTTCTGGCCTCCGGCTTCGAGACGGTCGGCTCCGACGAGCAGGCGATTGTGCTGCGTTTCGGCAAGATTCGTGGTGTGGGCGAAAAGAGGCTGCTCGGCCCCGGTGCGCACTGGATACTGCCTTACCCCATAGACGAAATCGTCAAGATTCCCGTCGAGACCACGGTGAATCTGCCCATCGATTCGTTTTGGTATTACGAGAGACCCGAAGACGTGCTCTCGGGGCAACGGCGTCCGGTCCGCCCGGACAAACCGCTGGAGCCGAAGATCGACGGCTATTGCCTGACACGAAACGAGCGGACCGCAGAGGCCGTCTCGGTCCCTGCCGGAGCGGGCCTGTCCGCCGACCAGAGCCGGGCAGGCACCGCAGCGGATGGAAGCGACTACAACATCGTCCACACAAAGTGGCAGATTACGTATCAGATTAGTGATCCCGAGCGATTCTTCAGGAACGTCTATGTCAGAGACATCACACCCGGTGACGTTTACTTCTCCGTCATCACGGGCGACCAGGGCATCAAGCCGCTTCTGGAGAATCTCTTTGACGGCGCCGTCGTGAGCTCCATGGTCAATTATACCATCGACGAAGCCATCTCCAGCCGGGACCGAATCCCGATGCGCATCAGGGACCTTCTACAGGAGAAGCTCGACAAAGTGCAAAGCGGCATCCGGGTGGTCTCAATCCAACTGACACGGAGTGAGCCTCCGCCACAGGTCAGGGACGCGTTCGAGGCCTCCACCAAGGCCAGCCAGAGAAGTCAAACGGTCATCACCGAAGCGCGGACATACGCGGAGAATACCCTCAGCCAGGCGGCCGGTCCCGTCTCCGACGACCTGTACAAGGCTCTGCGCGACCAGACCAGCAGCGAGCAAGGGAAAGAATTTATGTGGTCACAACTGGCGGGTACCGCCCAGCAAAGAATCGCCGAGGCGAGGGCTTATCGAACCAAGGTGGTCGAGACGGCCAAGGCCGATGCGGATTATCTGGAGCGCCTGCTGCCCGAATACCGGCAGCGTCCAGAGCTCGTTCTTCAGAGGATTTATCTCGATGCGATGGAGCAGATTTTCAGTAACGCGGATGAGAAATTCGTGGTCCAAACCAGCGCCGGCGTCAAAGGCAAGGAGATCCGGGTCCTGCTGAACAGAGACGCTTCGCTCAAACCCAGGACAGCGGGCAAGGAGCAGGCGGCTCAGGGCCGGCCAGGTGAATAGCTCGGCCATCCGCCGACTTTATATGGGAGCAGATACAACAAACGAGA
This sequence comes from Sedimentisphaerales bacterium, assembly GCA_035529475.1. Classification (GTDB taxonomy): domain Bacteria; phylum Planctomycetota; class Phycisphaerae; order Sedimentisphaerales; family Anaerobacaceae. The sequence goes on from DATKWR010000044.1 coordinate 15,751, forward strand.
AACATCATTATGGCTCATGAACACCTACACTTTAAAGAAGACATGGCCGTTGAGCACACATACGGCAAACAGATTCGCGTCAGCATGGCGCTGCTGGGAACCCTGGCCGGCGGCGTGCTGTTGATCAACAGCGGCATCGCCAGGTACATCTACGGTGCCGGCACGTTCAACACCGAGCTTCTGGCGATGGTCGGCGCCATCTTGCTCGGCGCCCCGATCGTTCTGCACGCGATCCACAGCCTCCTGCACCGGGAGGCCCACATGGACGAGCTGGTGGCGCTGGCGATCCTGGCCGCATTTGCGATGCAGGAATACGCAACCGCCGGCGTGGTCGCGTTCTTCATGCTGCTCAGCGAGCTGATAGAGACGCGCACGGCCCTCGGCGCCCGCGCGTCCATCGAATCGCTGATCAAACTCACTCCGACGAAGGCCAACCTGCTCGACGGCCAGGGCGGCGAAAAAGAAGTCAAGGTCAGCAGTCTCAAGGCGGGCGACTGCGTCCGCGTCCGTCCGGGCGATAATATCCCCGCCGACGGCGAGGTCGTCAAGGGCCTCAGTTCCGTGAACGAAGCGACGATCACGGGCGAGTCCTTGCCCGTCGATAAGGTTCCGGGGATGCAGGTTTTTGCCGGCACGAACAACCTGACCGGCGCGCTGGATATCAACGTGACCAAGGCCGGCAAAGACACCACGCTCGGCAAGGTCCAATCGCTGATCATACAGGCCGAGCAGACGAAAATACCCATCATGCGGATCATCGACCGCTACGTGAAGTGGTACACGCCGACCGTTCTAATGATTGCAGGCATCGTTCTATTTTTCACGCGGGACATGAACAGGACGATTACGATACTCGTTGTCTCGTGTCCCTGTGCGTTGATTCTGGCGACGCCGACGGCGATGGTTGCCGCCATTTCGGCCTCGGCCCGCCTCGGTATCCTGATCAAGAACGTCGCCGACCTGGAGATTGCCGGCAAGATAACCGCAATGGTATTCGACAAAACCGGTACGGTGACGACCGGGCGGCTGTACGTAACCAAATTGACGCCGGCCGAGGGCATTGAGCCCGCGGAGCTGCTGACGGTGGCCGCCTCGGCCGAGCAGATGAGCAAGCACCCGGCGGCCAGGGCGCTGCAGGAGGTCGCCCGGGAAGCCGGTCTGTCACTGCCGGGACCCGACGACTTCAAGGAGACGCCGGGCAAAGGCGTCACCGCCGCGGTCGATTCGGCCAGAGTGATGGTCGGAAGAGACACCTTCCTGAGAGAGAACAACGTCGATATCAGCAACATCGCCGACCCGGCGCTGCACGAGGAGCAGGGCTTCAGCACTCTTTACGTCGCCAAGGACTCGAAGTGCATCGGTTGGATCGGTTTGCAGGACAAGACCAGGCCGGAGGCCAAGCAGGCCGTCAAGGAGCTGCTCGATCTCGGCGTCAAAAGGGTCACGATGCTGACCGGCGACCGCAGCGAGGTGGCCGGGCGGGTCGCGGCGGAACTCGCCTGCACCGATTTCAAGGCGCACTGTTTACCCCAGGACAAGTTGGCGATCGTCGAGCAGATCAAAAGGGACGGCCACACCGTTGTCGTCGTGGGCGACGGCATAAACGATGCACCGGCGCTGGCGGCGGGGGACCTGGGCATCGCGATGGGGGCCGCCGGCAGCGACGTCGCCATCAATTCCGCTTCGATCGCGTTGATGAGCAACGATTTGACGCGGCTGCCTTTCCTCGTTCGACTCTCCCGAAAAACGGGAAAAGTCATTTATCAGAATCTTGGCTTCGGAGTCCTTTTTATCGTTCTCGGCGTTGCGGCCGGAGCGGCGGGGTGGCTGCTGGCGATATCCGCGGCGGTGCTGCATTTTGTCGGCTCGCTCATTGTCGTTTTCAACAGTGCCCGCCTTGTCCGCTACGGGGAGGAGCTCGACCACGGACCCCACGTGTAGCTTATGAGAGTGCTGTGACGAAGCAGGGTGATACCGGATACGAAGCACGTTTGAACAGATGCCAGAGACAGGACTATGGAATACGCCGTCGAAACCTTCTCGTTGACTAAGATCTTCTCGGACTGGTGGGGCCGGACCAAAGTCTGTGCCGTCGATAATCTGAATTTGCAGGTCCGTCAGAATGAAGTCTTCGGGCTGCTGGGCCCGAATGGATCGGGCAAGACTACGACGTTGAAGATGTTGCTGGGTCTGCTCCACCCGACAAAGGGAAAGGCCCTGCTCCTGGGCGGCGACGGCGCCGACCCGAAGATCAATTCCAGAATCGGTTTTCTGCCCGAAGAATCGTATCTGTACCGCTACCTGAACGCGCGCGAAACGCTGGATTTCTACGGGCAACTGTTCGGCCTGCCGGCGAAGGTACGCACGATGCGCATCGAGGCCTTGCTGGACATGGTCGGGCTCAAGGCCGTCGCCAATAGGGCCGTCGGGACGTACTCGAAAGGGATGGCCCGCCGAATCGGACTGGCCCAGGCGCTGATCAACGATCCCGACCTGCTCATCCTGGATGAGCCGACCACCGGCCTGGATCCCATCGGGACAAGACAAATCAAGGACCTAATCCTGAAGCTGGCCGAACGGGGCAAGACGATTCTTCTTTGCAGTCACCTGCTCGCCGACGTCGAAGACGTGTGCGACAGAATTGCGATCCTCTACGGCGGCAAGGTGCAGATGCAGGGCCAGGTCAGGGAACTGCTGCAGCAGACAAACAAGAGGCAAATCACCACGGACGCCATCAGCGATTCGACCGTCGAAAAGATCAGGCGGCTCGTTGAGGCCGAGAACGCCGAGTGCGTCGTGACCTCGCCGATGGACAAGCTCGAATCGTTCTTCATCCGGACCGTGACGGCCGCCCAGCAACAGGCCCAGCCGACGAGCGGCGCCGTCAGTACGACCAAGATCGGCGATTTTCTCACGCAGACCGAACCGATGGAAAGCATCCTCGACAAGCTCGTTTCCTCGCCGATATCGCAGCAGGGTCCCGAGCAGGCCCCGGCGACGGAGGAGGTTGCTGCCGCTGCGGCCCCGGAGTCCGGACCCGACCAGGGGGTGTTGAGCAAATTGACCCGTTCGCCTGAGCCTTCCGCACCCGAACGTCTCGCCAGAGATCAGAAGGTCCAAACAGAGTCGGTCGAACCCGACACCGTCGAACGTAAGCCCGTGAAACAGAACATCCTGGATGAACTCGCACGGCGCTCGACCGCACAGGACAAGAGCACGGAGAAAACGGACAAAAACCAGGCAGGAGACTCGGGCGATGCGTAAGATCTGGGCTGTCGCCATAAACACGATCAGACAGGCATTGAGGATGAGAGTAGCCTGTGTCTTTGTCATCCTGCTGTTCGTCCTGCTGCCGGCCCTGGGAATTACGACCACCGGAGACGAGACGCTGAAGGGCCGGCTGCAAACCTTCGTCAGCTACGGGCTTTCGCTGACCAGTTTCCTGCTGTGCCTGCTGACCATCATCGTCTCGATTTATTCCGTCACCAGTGACATCGACCAGCGGCAGATCTATACGGTCATCACCAAGCCCATCCGCCGGTATCAGTTCTTATTGGGCAAGCTGCTCGGCGTGGTCGTGCTGGACGTCATCCTTCTGGCCCTGTTCTCCGTCATTATCTATGCGATTACGGTTTACACGCCGAGGTTCCTCAACGTCCCGGAGACCGAGCGGATCGAGGCCCGGAACGAATTTCTCACCGCGCGGGCGGCCCTGACGGTTCCGGTCGCCGATGTCACCCAGCAAGTCAAAGACAAATACGAAGAGCTCAAGAAACTGGATCGGCTGCCTCCCGATTATACGTTCGAGCAAATCATCGCCGAGCTGACCAAGCAGGCGCAGCTCGCCCAACGCGCCGCCGGCGCGGGCGACGTGCTGGTTTGGGAGTTCGACAATGTCAGGCCGCTGGCCGAGAGCATGTTTGTCCGGTTCAAATACGATGTTTATCCGAATCCGCCGGATTCGCAGGTCTATGGCCGGTGGCTGGCGGGGGACTACCAATACCTCAAGTACGGCCAGCAGGTCAAAACGCCAATTTATGACGAGGTGCACAAGGACACGGCGCGGACGTTTCACGAGATCGAATTCCCGGCCGAAGTGGTCCCCGAACACGGGCGTCTCGCCATCGCGTTCATGAACGTCCCTCTGAATGACACGACGGTGATTTTCCCGCCGGACGGTCTGGAGGTGCTCTACAAAGCCGACAGCTTCACCGCTAATTTCACAAGAGCCGCCCTGATGATTCTGTGTCGCTTGATCTTCCTGGCCTGCCTGGGGATATTGGCATCGAGCTTTCTGTCGTTCCCGGTGGCTGTTATGTTTTGCCTGGTGCTCTTCTTTACGGCCAGCTTCAGCGGTTTTGTCATCGAATCCTTTGACTATCTCAGTGCAAACGTGGGAGCCGTCTATTCTTACACCCTCAAGTGGGCGATCCGGCTCCTGCCGCAGTTCGATAAATATAACCCGACCATGTTCATCGTGCCGGCGCGATTGTTGAGCTGGTCCGTATTGGCGCAGTGCGCCTTTTTTGTGGTTTGTATCAAAGCGTTCCTGCTGCTGGTTCTCGGCCTCTTGATTTTTGCCTACAGGGAAATTGCCAGAATTATCGTTTAGCTCGCACGGGCGCGGGACCGGCGCGGAACTTCGAGTTTTCTTATGCGTTTGCGTGACACAATAATCTTATCCGCCTGCCTTGCCGTCGGGATCGGCCTGTTTATCGCGGCGGGCGTGCAGCTCGATTCGATCAACCGCCAGCGCCAGGACATGGGCCTGATCATCGACACGCCCGAAAACATCCCCCCGACGCTGGTCTTCGCGACGGTCGCCACGGGGGCCTTCCGAGGGCTGGTCGTCGATGCCTTGTGGATGCGGGCCGACAGGCTCAAAGAAGAAGGCCAGTTCTTCGACGCCCGGCAGCTTGCCGAATGGATCACGATCTTACAGCCTCGTTTCGCCTCGGTCTGGGAATTTCACGCCTGGAATATGGCGTATAATATTTCCGTGGCCATTCCCGCAACCCAGCCCGACCAGCGGTGGCGCTGGGTCAGGAACGGCTACGAGCTGCTGCGCGACGAGGCCATCGGCAAATACAAGCTGAAAAACATCACGCTGTATCACGAGCTGGCCAGGATATTCCAGCACAAAATCGGCGGCGTCTCGGACGATGCCCACAAGTACTACAAGCTTCAACTGGCGATGGCGATGGAGCCGCTGCTGAGCTCGCAGGACAACCAGCTCGACTGGCGGGACAATCGCTATTTTGACGCCCTTGCTCAGGCGCCGGCGGACTGGCGGGAGATTGGCAAAGATCCTAACGCGGCCTCGCTGATAGCGGCGCTGAAATCCGCCGACGAGGCGTTCTCCGACGAAGATCAGTTCGTGGGCCGCTACCTGTCGCTGCGTCAGAACTCGGGCCGCTTCAAACCCGAGGCCGGCAAAGTGATAGACGATTTCCGGG